>CBDTZA010000481.1:0-2095 GCA_965364785.1 uncultured Roseovarius sp.
GAACTGCTTGTCGGTGCGCTCGAGCTCGTGCAGCGCGGTCGTGATCAGGCGGCTGCCGGTGGAGCCGACCGGGTGGCCCAGGCCGATCGCGCCGCCGTTGAACTTGACGTGCAAAGCACTGATCGCGGGCGCCAGGCGGTTACGGTCCATCTGATCGAGCCGCCGGAGGTCTCAGAGATGGGCGGGCTTGCCGATTTTGATGACATCGATCCCGAAGTCATCCGCAACGCACCGCTGGAACCGGCGCGCGTCAAGTGGTTTGACAAGGGCAAAGGGTTTGGCTTTGCCAACACCTTTGGGCGTGCCGAAGACGTGTTTGTTCACATAGAAGTGCTTCACCGCTCCGGTTTAGCCGATTTACAGCCCGGAGAGGCATTGGCGATCCGCGTGATTGAGGGTAAAAGGGGCCGAATGGCAACTGAGGTGTGTGGATGGGAAATGGCAATAAAGTCGTCGGACTCTTAACGGCGTGTGTTTTAAGCTTTGCCGGGGCGATGGCCTCGGCCGAGGACTGTCGTGAGGATGCGGTTATATTCCGTAGCGATGCCGGCATGGCGCGCTTCCGTGTCGAGCTTGCCGATACCAAGGCCGAGCGCGCGCAGGGCCTTATGAACCGTGAAACGCTGTCGAAAAGTGCGGGCATGCTTTTTGTCTATCCGCGCCCGCAGCAGGTTGGTTTTTGGATGAAAAACACCCTGATCCCGCTTGATATGATCTTTATGGATGAAACCGGCACCGTCAAAAAAGTGCATAGCGACGCAAAGCCACATGATGAAACGCCGATCATGGGCGGAACAGGCATTTTCGCGGTTCTGGAAATCAACGGCGGTCTGGCCCGCAAGATTGGCATCAGCGAAGGCTGGCAGATGCGCCACCCGAGCTTTGCCCAGGATGCCGCGGCCTGGCCTTGCGACGGATAAATTTCGGCGCGGCCAGTTAGGGCTTTTCAATTCCGGGAATCGTCTTTAGACACGCGCTCAGTTCGGGGCGTAGCGCAGCCTGGTAGCGCACCTGTTTTGGGAACAGGGGGTCGTGAGTTCGAATCTCTCCGCCCCGACCATAAAATCCCACACGTCACGGCCTGGACCGTCCGCCCCTCAGGCGGGCGTTTCGTGCATTTGGCGATGACTAAACCCCTGGCCTGTTGCACGCAGGCCACTTTGGGGTGTGACATTGATCTGTCAGCTGCGGACAAGCCCATTTTTGCGGCACCGCAGCGAAAGCCCGGTCGATGGCCCAATCCGAACCCCGCTCAAAGTTCCAGTGATTTTTCAACTTTGCCCGCTAAGTCAGCCGAAGAAAAAGGCTTCTTTATGGGCCATGCCCCCTGTGGCGCCTGTGGACAACTCAGGAATGAATCACAAACCCGTGAGCGGGCAATGTGATCTGGCGCATAGTCAAATGATTTTTGTGTAAAAATGACGAAATTTTTCGTTGACCAACTATGGTTGGATACGTCAGGTTGTGTTGGCGGGTTGCAAGGCCACAAGATATAGTGGTTGACCCGGGCAGGGAGTAAAATTCACCACATAAACCGGCCTGCGACGCCGGGCACAGGTATCGCGGCGTATGAGGCGCATGCGATGGGAAAATCGCTGTGCCTGTGGTCTCGACCGGGCCGAAAAAAGCTGGCTTTGGCCAAACTGAAAAATGCTGAATATGGGGCAGTCGATATGAAGATCGAAAGAAAATTCACCACCGCCGGGACCGACGCATATGCCGCGTTGAACTTTGTGACCACGACCTCAGAGATCCGCAATCCGGATGGCACGACTGTGTTTCGTCTTGACGAAGTGGAAGTGCCCTCAGGCTGGAGCCAGGTGGCAAGCGATGTGATCGCGCAGAAATATTTCCGCAAGGCCGGCGTGCCCGTGCGCCTCAAGAAGGTCAAGGAAAAGGACGTGCCGGAATTCCTGTGGCGCTCGGTGCCCGCAGAGGACGGCGTTGAAACCGGCGGCGAAATCAGTGCCAAGCAAGTGTTTGACCGTCTCGCCGGGGCCTGGGCCTATTGGGGCTGGAAGGGTGGTTATTTCACCACCGAGGCCGACGCGAGCGCCTATTACGACGAAATGCGTTTCATGCTGGCCAATCAGAT
>CBDTZA010000482.1:0-2091 GCA_965364785.1 uncultured Roseovarius sp.
GGCGGCAATCATGTGATGTTCATGGGCCTCGAAAAAGGCTTTGAAATGGGCGATTCCGTGCCCCTGACGCTGGTCTTTGAGCACTCCGGCGAGGTCAGCATCGACGTCCCCGTTGACCCGACCCGCAAGCCCAAAGACGGCCATGGCAAGATGAACGGCTCTGGCAACTGAACAAGGGGCGGTGCGGGCCTAACCGCCCAGCACCGCGCCAACCCAATCCGGCACGGTTTTCGAGGCGCGGCCCAACCGCGTCTCGGCAAAATCGCGGGTGTTCTGTGACGCTTCCAGGTTAAGCTCGACCGTATGCGCCCCCGCCCGCCCGGCATGCTGGGCAAAGGCCGCCGCCGGATAGACATTGCCCGAGGTGCCAATCGCGGCAAACACATCCGCCTCTTCCAGATGCTGCCAGATCGCCTCCATCGCGTAAGGCATTTCCCCAAACCAGACGATATCGGGCCGGGTGCTCTGCGCGCCACACACCGGGCAGGTATCGCTCGGGCTCATCACCAGCGGCGCAAGCCAACGCGCCTCGCAGCTTGCACAAAGCGCCCCGGCCAGAGCGCCATGCATATGCATGGCATCAAGGCTGCCTGCGGCCTCGTGCAGGGCGTCCACATTCTGGGTGACAATCACCACCTCGCCGCGATGGCGCTCTTGCAATCGACTTAGCGCAAAATGCGCCGCATTGGGCGCCACTTCAGCCGCCTGCGCGCGCCGGGCATTGTAAAACCGGTGCACCAGATCAGGGTCACGCGCAAAGGCCTCTGGCGTGGCTACATCCTCAATCGCATGCTGCGCCCAAAGCCCGCCCTCGTCGCGAAACGTTGATATCCCGCTTTCCGCCGATATGCCGGCCCCTGTCAGAATGACGATCTTTTCCATTGCGCCTCTCTTGCCTATCCTGCGGCTTGAAACCTGCCGGAAAGGGCCCGCGATGACCAGTGCAATCCTCTTTGTCTGCCTTGGCAATATCTGTCGCTCGCCTGCGGCCGAAGGCGTGTTTCGCGCGCTGGCCCCAAGTGTGCAAACCGACAGCGCCGGCACCGGTGGCTGGCATGTGGGCGAGCCGCCCTATGGCCCGATGCGGGATGCGGCCTACGCGCGCGGCTACGACCTTTCTGATCTGCGCGCGCGCCAGTTTCGGGCGGATGATTTCACCCGCTTTGATCTAATCATCGCGATGGATGCCCAGAACCTGTGCGATATCGAGGTGCTGCGCCCTAACGGGATTACAACGCCGGTGCGCCTCTTTACCGATTACGCACTCGACGCGGGCATGGATCATGTGCCCGACCCCTATTACACCCGTGATTTCGACGGCACGCTTGATTTGATCGAGATCGCCGCACGCGGGCTTTGCGCAGCGCTTTAGAGTGCCTCCGCCTTCGGGATTTCCGAAAACCTCTTTCGGCCCATGAAAAAATGAGCGTCCCGCCACGCCAATCCGCTTGCCCGACGCCCCTGCGCCGCGCCATTCATAGGGCAAGGAGACCCAGCCATGCCCATAACCTATCTGAAAACCGCCCCCGGACAGCCCCCTCAAACCGCCGCAGATGTGACCGATACCGTTCAGGTGATGCTGGCACGGCTGCGCAGGGGCGGCGCACAGGTGGCGCTTGAATATGCCCGCAGCCTTGATGGCTGGCAGGGCGAGATCACCGTGACCCGCGATCAGATCACCGCCGCAAGCGCCCGCGTACCGCAAGCTCTCAAGGACGATATCATTTGGGCGCATGACAACATCTCTCGCTTTGCCGAGGCACAGCGCGCCACCGCACAGGACATGCAAATTGAATTGCGCCCCGGCCTGATCGCCGGTCAGCGCCAGATCCCGCTTGGCGCGGCGGGCTGTTACGTGCCCGGCGGGCGCTATAGCCATATCGCCAGCGCCCTGATGAGCATTGCGACCGCGCGGGTCGCGGGCGTGGCCGATATCACCGCCTGCTCACCGCCCTGTACGGATTCTGGTGCCGGTGAAGGCATCCCCGATGCGATGCTCTTTGCGATGGATATTGCCGGGGCGACGCGCATTCTGACCATCGGCGGGGTCCAGGGCATCGCGGCCCTGGCCTTTGGCCTTTTCGGTGCGCC
>CBDTZA010000483.1:0-2083 GCA_965364785.1 uncultured Roseovarius sp.
CCGGTGTGGCCAGTGCGAAGGCCGAAACCGCCTATGCCCCCAAGGGCGCGACCGGCTGGGGCGTTATGGCACTCAACCGGATGATTGCGGATATGCTTGAGCAAGAGTGATGGGGGCCGCCTATTTCTATCACCTGACGCGCACCCCGGTTGAGGTGACCTTGCCCATGCTTTTGGGCAAGGCACAGGGCGTGGGCTGGCGGGTATTGGTGCGCGGGCGCGAGCAGGCACGTATGCAATGGCTCGATGAAAAGCTCTGGCTCGGGGCCGAGGACGGGTTCTTGCCCCATGGCCTTGCCGGGGCACCGCATGAGGCGGATCAGCCGATCCTGCTGAGCACCGCGCCAGAGCGGCCCAATGGCGCGGTCTGTGTGATGTGCATCGACGGCGCCGAGGTGGCCCCGGATGATGTCAAGACGCTGGAGCGGGTCTGTATCCTGTTTGACGGCAATGATCCCGCAGCACTTGATGTGGCGCGCGGTCAGTGGAAGGCGCTCACCGGCGCGGGCTGTTCGGCGCAATACTGGTCAGAGGAGTCAGGCCGCTGGGAGAAAAAGGCCGAGGCCTGAGCGCACGCTCATTAGCCCCGCCAAGTCGGACCGCCTCGCAATCTCGTCCCGGCACCATGACCCAGAATACCACTCAAATCGGGCGAGGGTGTGAGACGGCCCTGCGAACCCTGCCCTAGAAGGACATGATCCGCGTGTCGTCGGCCAACAACCGCTTGGCCACTTCTGGCGGTTTAGCTGCGCCAACCCCATCAAGCAAGGCCGAAGCCTCAATGCCTTTGTTGGGCAGGTAAATGGCACAGACCTCAACCGTCCCGCCGCCAGCCATGATTTTCTGCATCAGGCCCTGCGGGCTCATGCCCTTGGGTTTTTGCGGGGCGGTGGCGGGTGCGGGTGCGTCTTTGAGCGCCAGATCGCCCGCCGGGCCGCAGAGCAGCATATAGGCCTCTGCCCCCAGCTGCATCGACTGCATGGTCAGGACCATGCCCATCAACTGGGTCTGGGCGTCGGGGCTGGTGAGGATGGTCACCAGTTTTGGTGTCTCTTCGGCAATGGCCGGGCTGTTGGTCAGGGCGGCAAGGCCAAGAGTGGCGGCGGCGAGGGTCTTTCGCATTGGGGTGATCCTTTCCAAGGGTTCAAAGGTGAATTTCGAATCTTTGTTTACAGCCACACCCTAGTCCGCCCCCGGAGGAGCGAACGTTGATCTAAGTCAAACACATCTTGTTTTGTGAATTTATTTCGCGGTGCCACCAAGCCGGGCCAACACAGCCGCGCAGTCAATCTGTCCCATGGCCCCGGCAACGCGGCCGCGCGGCCCTGACAGGCGGGCGGCGATATAGGCCGAAGAGACCTCGTTTGGCGCGTTGCGGATCAGAACCGAGGCGATCAGCAAGGTGGCAAGGCTTTCGCAATACCAGCGCGCCTGTGCCTCGTCGGGCAGTTTCGGGAAAAGCTGCATATGCGCCTTGAGGGCCGCATCAAAACCGCGATCATGGCCGCTGGCCGCGCCCAGTTCCGCGCTCAGGGTTTCGCCCGCCAGCGGTTCGCGGCGCAGGGTGCGCAGGATATCAAGGCAGATGACATTGCCCGACCCTTCCCAGATCGAGTTGAGCGGCGCCTCGCGGTAAAGCCGCGGCATTCCGGTATCCTCGACATAGCCCATGCCGCCAAGGCATTCCATCGCCTCTGAAATCACGCCGGGGCAGAGCTTGTTGTTGATGAATTTCGCCAAAGCCACCCCAAGGCGCGCAAAGGCGCGATCACGCGGCGATGTGCCGTCAAAGGCGCGCGCAACATGCATCCCAAGCGCCAGAGCCCCCTCCCAATCAAGGCAGAGATCGGCCAGCACCTGCCGCATCAGCGGCTGATCAATCAGCATGGCGTCAGACACCGAGCGGTGACGCAGCCAGTGATGCGCACGGTCAAGCGCCGCCCGCATCAACCCCGCCGGGGCCAGAGCGGTATCAAGCCGGGTGTGATGCACCATCTCGATAATGGTGCTGATCCCTGCGCCCTCATCGCCCAACCGGTGGGCATAGGCGCCGTGATACTCGATCTCGGCCGAGGCATTGGCGC
>CBDTZA010000484.1:0-2077 GCA_965364785.1 uncultured Roseovarius sp.
TGATGGCCGATGCCGGGCATCAGGCGATTGCCTCAAAGCTGGTCAAGGAAATCGCGCGGCTTGGCGGGGATGTGTCAAAGTTTGTCACTCCTGCCGTGCACCGCGCCCTGCGTGCCAAATACGACTAGAGCGTTTCTGAAAAATGCTGAATCGGTTGAAACGCTATAATATATTGATTTGACGCATTTTCGAACCGAAAAAGTCTATCAACTTTTTCTGAAAATGCTTTAGCGCCAGAACGCCACATATTCGATCAAAAGCACAAGCTTGCGACCCAGAAAGACAATGCCTTCGCCATCATAGATCACCTGATCCGCGATCAGGCCGGCGACGATCATCCCGCCAAGGATCAGGGCAATCTTGTTGGTCATGATCTGGCGATCTCCGTTCCTGCGGGCCATGGTGCGCCTTGATGCCAGAGCCGGGCCCGCCTGTCACGCGCGTTCTTGAAGCGGGATCAATGTCGCGGTGCCCACGGGCAACTGTAGCAGGTCGTCGATCAACAGGCTCAGAAGCGCGCCGCGCCCGGCCACGCCCGCCTTGCGATAAATCCCGTTGAGATGGGATTTCACCGTGCCCTCTGCGGTGCCGCGCAGGGCTGCAATCTCGGCGATGGACATGCCCTTGATGGTAAAGCTGGCGACATCCTGTTCTGCCGGCGTCAGGGTCCAGCGTTCAAAGTGATCCAGAATGATATCGTGAAAGGCCCCCGCCGCCAGCGACACCTGACGTTCCAGATGGGCCTTGCGGCGCAAAAGCGCCATCAGATAGCGGGTTTCAAACAGCACCGCCGCGATAAGGCAAAGCGCCGACACCGTCTCGGCCATCACATGAAAATCTCTGAGCGCCAAAAGCCCGAGCGGCCCCGCCTCGTGCAAGACATCCCACAGGAAAAACGCGGCGCAAAGGGCCTGTACCACGATCAGCACAATCAATGCGCCGGGTTTGTCCGAAGGTGCCCTGATCATTTCACAAGGTTCAGATCATCCGGCACCGATTTGACTCCCGTCACCATCGCCCGTGGCAGGTTGACCCCGGTGCGCCGACTTTCCCAGATCACCGCTGCCACATGCGCGACAATCGAAATTTCGGCCCAAAGCACAACCACCTCGTGGAGTTCTTCGACCCATTCGACGCCAAAGAACATGTTGGTCGTCATCATATACCCGCTCAGCCCGATCACAAGCATCGCCACCAGCAGGTTGAAAATCATCAGCGCCCCAAGCGGGGAATGGCCCAGATGCGCGCGCTTGCGCCGGGTCGCCATATCGGAAATCTGCTCGATCACGTCGGCCACTCTGGGGGTGAAGCTTGCAAACCGTGCCGTGTGGGGGCCAATAAACCCCCAAAGCAGCCGCAACACCACAAGCGCGACCACCGCGTAGCCGACCCATATATGCGCCTTGCCGTCGTCATCCAGAACAAGAGCATTCGCCGCGAAGGCCCCGACTAGGGACCAGTGAAAGACCCGAATGGCCGGGTCCCATGTTTTGAAGGTTTTCATCTTGTGTGTCCGTTGTTTTTCAAGGGTCCGAGGGGTGACCGGGCCGATGATCCGGCCCGGTCCTATCCGCGATCAATCGTCGGATTTTGTCCGCACGATGTTAAGGTCGCTATCCATGAAGACCTCGAACTTTTCGCCGTCTTTCAATGCATAGGCCTCATAAAGCCCGTCTTCGGTTTTGACCTTGCGCACCTCGTACCCCTCACCGGCCAGTTTGGCGGTGATCTGTTCGGTGACGGCGGCATCGGGTTTGCCGGTGACTTTGACGGTTTCTGCCTGCGCAGAAACCAGTGAGCCGACCAGAAGGGCAAGCGAGAGTGCAATAATACGTGTCACGATGAGAGATCCTTTTTCTAGGTTGGAATGCGGTCAACCCTGCCGCATCTTCTCTCACATGCACCTTTCACCAAGCTTACGAACACCTCCTAAAAGTTTATCGCCACCGCCCTATAACTTTGGTTCAGAAGGATTTCGCCGATCAGACATGAAAAAACCCCGATGCCGCTCATGGCACCGGGGTTTTGAATGCAATCAAAGGTTGTCGGCGATTTATCGCAAACGGCCCATTGCCAC
>CBDTZA010000485.1:0-2061 GCA_965364785.1 uncultured Roseovarius sp.
GGCGCGCAACGGGTTGACGATCGAGATCAACAACACCGATGCCGAAGGGCGGCTTGTGCTGGCCGATGCGCTGGCGCTGGCCGCAGAAGAGCGCCCCGATTTTATCATCTCGATGGCAACGCTGACCGGCGCGGCGCGGGTCGCTGTCGGGCCTGATCTCTCGCCCTACTTCACCAATGATGCAACTCTGGTGAGCGCGCTAGAAGCAGCCGCCACAAAGGTCGCCGATCCGGTCTGGCGCCTGCCGTTTCATCCGCCCTATGAGGCGATGATCGAACCCGGCATCGCCGATCTGGACAACGCCCCCTCGGGCGGATTTGCCGGCTCGATCACCGCCGCGCTGTTCCTGCGCCGCTTTACCGATGGGCTGCCGTATGGGCATTTCGACATCTATGGCTGGAACCCGACGGCGGCCCCGGCTCGCCCCAAGGGCGGCGTCGGCATGGGCGCGCGCGCCCTGCTTGAGGCGCTGCCGACGGTCCTGTCGCTATGAGCGACATGCGCCTGATCACGGTGCCGCTTACCGATCTGCGGCGCGCGCCCGGCGGGCCACGCGACCGCCAGCTTTTGCTGGGCGAAAGCGTAACGGTCCTGCGGGTCAAAGATGGCTGGGCCGAGGTCACGGCGACGCGCGATGGCTATCACGGTTATCTGCCAGAGGCGGTTCTGAGCACCATCATACCCACCCACCGCATCAGCGCACGCGCCACGCATCTCTATTCCGAACCGGATTTCAAAACCCCCGAGCGCCTGAACCTGAGCCATGGCGCGCGGTTGAACGTGATCTCGACCGGCGTGCGCTTTGCCGAAACGCCGCAAGGCCATGTGCCGCTGGTGCATCTCAGCCCGCTGGCGCGCCTTGAGAACGACCCGGTCGCCGTCGCCGAGCTTTACCTTGGCACGCCCTACCTCTGGGGCGGTAATTCGGTCTTTGGCGTTGATTGTTCCGGTCTGGTTCAGGCGGGCTGTCTGGCCTGCGGCATCCCCTGCCCCGGCGATAGCGGCCCGCAAGAGGCGGACCTTGGCGAGCCACTGCCCGACAACACCCCGCTTAGGCGCGGCGATCTCATGTTCTGGAAAGGCCATGTCGCGTGGGTGGCCGACCCAGAGACATTGCTGCATGCCAATGCCCATCACATGGCGGTGGCCTATGAGCCGATCCATGACGCCATCGCCCGCATCCAAGCACAGGGCGACGGCCCCGTCACCTCGCGCAAACGCCTGAAAGGAACACCATGACCTCTGATCCGTTTTTTCACCCTGTATCCGGGTTTGAATTGCCCCGCTTTGCCGGTGTGCCCACCTTCATGCGTCTGCCTTACGTGCCGCAGGGTCATGCCCGATACGACGAGGTGCAACTCGGCCTGATCGGCGTGCCGTGGGATAGCGGCACCACCAACCGCCCCGGTCCGCGCCACGGGCCGCGCCAGCTTCGCGATGCCTCGACCATGATCCGCGCCCAGCACGCCACCAGCGGCATGCGCCCGTTCGAGGCGCTCAATTGCGCCGATCTTGGCGATGTCGGGCCAAACCCCGCCGATATTATGGACAGCATGGCCCGGATCACCGCGTTCTACGATCAGGTGATCGGCGCAGGCATCACGCCGTTGACGGCGGGGGGCGATCATTTGACAACGCTGCCGGTCTTACGCTCACTGGCGCGGCGCGCACCGCTTGGCATGATCCATTTCGATAGCCACACCGATCTGTTTCATTCCTATTTCGGCGGCACGATGTACACCCACGGCACGCCGTTTCGCCGTGCCGTCGAAGAGGGGCTGCTTGATCCCAAACGGGTGGTGATGATCGGCATCCGCGGCACGATGTATGACACCGAGGATCGCGATTTTGCCGCCGCCAACGGCATCCGTCTGATCCTGATCGAAGAATTTCACGCCCGAGGGCCTGAGGATGTGATGATCGAGGCGCGCGAGATTGCCGGGACCGGCGACACTTACGTGAGCTATGATATCGACTTTGTCGATCCCACCTTTGCCCCCGGCACCGGCACGCCCGAGGTGGGTGGCCCCAACAGCTATCAGGCGCTTCAGGTGGCGCGTG
>CBDTZA010000486.1:0-2058 GCA_965364785.1 uncultured Roseovarius sp.
TGCCGCCTTGGGCATGCATACCCGACATGCCGCCCAAGCTGCCGCTGCCAACGCTTGAGCCGTGATAGGCGTTCTTGCGCGAGATGATCACGGTGCGCTCTGGTTGGCCGATTTCGGCCCAATAGGTGCGCACCATACGGATATTGGTATCATTCGCCTCTGACCCCGACCCGGCATAGAAGACATGGTTCAAATCGCCCGGCGCCAGTTCGGCAAGCTTGGCCGAGAGCGCGATCACCGGCACATGGGTGGTCTGAAAGAACGTGTTGTAGAACGGAAGCTCGCGCATCTGGCGCGCCGCCGCCTCGGCCAGTTCTTCGCGCCCATAACCGATGTTGACACACCACAGACCGCCCATCGCATCAAGGATATGATTGCCTTCGCTATCGGTCAGGGTCACGCCCTTGGCGCGGGTGATGATCCGGGCGCCTTTTTTCTCAAGCTCATTGTTATGGGTAAAGGGATGCATGTGATGGGCCGCATCCAGCGCCTGCAATTCGGCCGTGGGCATGTGATTGGTGATTGCCGTCATGGTTTTACCTTTCGCGGATCGGGGTCATGTTGGCGCGTGGGCCAGTCTTTGCGCCAGAATATGATCAAATTATCCGGTGTCAATCGAATCAGCGCAAAGCCCCCGATTGCTCAAGAGACTGGCGCACCTGCTCCATTCCCTGGATCACATCCTCTCGGATTGCGCGTGCAGCGGCCTCTGCATCGCGGGCCTGCATCGCCTCTAGCATGGCCTTATGCTTGTCGGGCAGGTTCTGGGTGCCTATGCGTCCGCAAACCACCCGAAGAGACGGCCCGAACCGAAGCCAGAGCCCATCGGCCAGACGCGCCAGAATCGGTGCCTCGGCAATTTCGTAAAGGCGCTTGTGAAAGCGATAATTCAGCTCAAGATAGGCCCGCAGATCGCCATGCTGTATCGCGCTGTCCAACTCATCATCCAGAGCGCGCAGATGGCCCAGATCACTCGGGCTCGCGCGCTCTGTGGCCCGCAGGGCAAGGTGGGGGTCAACCCATTGGCGTGCAATGATTAACTCGCTTATGTTGTCGGCGCTCAGCAGGGGTACACTGACCCGCCTGTTGCCCTGAAACTCCAACGCGCCCTCGGCGATCAGACGCCTTAACGCCTCGCGCACCGGGGTCATGCCGGCGCCAAGGCGTTCCGACAGGCCCTGAATGGTCACCGCCTCGCCCGGTGTCAGATCACCGAACAGCACCAGATCGCGCAGCTGGCGATAGATCACCTCATGCGCGGGCAACCGGGGCATATCGGCCTCGGGAGTGCTGAAATTCTGTGCGCCTGTCGTCATCTGTTGAGCGTCCAAACCAAAGCTTTCAATGTCTGCCCTTGCGAGTTTAGCGGCTGCATGAAAACATTACCATATTGCCATGAGCGGAAATTTTTGATCAAATCCGCGGCAAGGCAGACGACATGCCGACCAACGGGAGAACATAATGCGACATCTTATCATGACCACCACCACCGCCGCTCTGGCGCTAGGCGCAATGGCCGCCTCGGCCGAAGAAGTGCGGGTTTATAACTGGTCCGACTATATCGACGAAGCCCTGCTTGAGAAATTCGAGACTGAAACCGGGCTTGACCTGATCTATGACGTCTTTGACAGCAACGAGGTGCTGGAAACCAAGATGCTGGCCGGTGGGTCGGGCTATGATGTGGTTGTGCCCTCGGGCACGTTCCTGCAACGCCAGATCACGGCCGGCGCCTTCCAGAAACTGGACCTGGCCAAGCTGCCTAACCACGCCAATATGTGGGATGTGGTCAGCAGCAGGACCGAGCAATACGACCCCGAAAATGCCTACTCGATTAACTACATGTGGGGCACCACCGGGATCGGTGCGAATGTTGGCAAGGTCAAGGAATTGCTGGGCGACGATGCCCCGCTTGATAGTCTCGAACTGGTGCTGAACCCCGAGAACATGAAAAAACTGGGCGAATGTGGCGTGCATTTCCTGGATGCCCCGGCCGAAATGATCCCGATGGTTCTCAAGTATATCGGCGAAGATCCCGATAGCCATGACCCAGAGGTCATC
>CBDTZA010000487.1:0-2053 GCA_965364785.1 uncultured Roseovarius sp.
TCCCGGTCAATCGCGATGACCCCCGCACCGGCGCGTGAAAACCCGCCCGCCAACGTAAGGCCCGCCACGCATCCCGCCGACGCAATCAGAATGGTTTTGCCGGAAGCATTACCTTGCACGCTGAAAATACCATCTAAAATTCACTGATCGCGCAATCGTTAACACTCTGGAAGCAACCGTTCAACGTCGCCTTTTGGTTAAGATATCTTTTCCTTACGCGCCGGAGACAGCGCCAAAAGACGGTTTCCCGAAGCCCCCTTTGGTTTGGTCTCGCTTGTGACAAAGCCAAGCGCACCTGCGCCGTTGAGTTCCGCCACGACAATCGCGTGCTCGTTATCGGCTTGCCAATCCTCAAAACTATAGCTGTCGCTCAGGGTGGTGGTACGCACGCTCCAGCCCTCGCCCATGCGCTTGGCCAGCTCGTAAAATCCCAGATCGCCCGCGATATTGCGCCCGCCCAGACTTGCCGGAAGGGCATGGCGGGCGTGTTCCTGTTTGGCGCGCTTGAGTTGAAAGACGTTGTCGCGGCCAAATTCCGGGGCAAGGTCGGTGGCCACCAGCGTGTTATAGGCGTCATTGTCACTAACCGCGAGAATGCGGCCAAAATTCATGATCTCGACGCCGTGTTCGGCCGCCTCGGACAGGATATCGCCGAAAAAAGTCGGCACGCCCGCCTCGCGCGCGGCGCGCAGATGGCTGCGGTTGGGGTCGCTGATCAGGACCGGCACCTCAAGCGCCTGAAGCGCTTTGCCGAGCGAGGTCGCGAATTGCGACCCCCCCGTGATGATCACCCCCGGCGTGCCCTGTCCGGCAAGACCCAAAAGCTGGCCCATCGGGCGCAGGGAAAAGCCATGCAGCACAACCGTGGCCGCAACCAGGGCAAAGGCCAGCGGCGTCAGCCGCGCCGCATCCTCAAAGCCAAGCGCCACAAGGCGTTCGCCAAACAGGCCCGCCACCGCCACAAGAACCACGCCGCGCGGGCCGGTGAAGGCCACCAAAAGGCGCTCGTTGATCGGCAGTTTCGTCCCGATCAGCGACACCAGCACCGTCAGAGGGCGCACCAGAAGGATCGTGATCGCCACGAAAAGGGCGGCGCGCGCATCCAGAAGCGCAAGCGCGTCCATATTCATCGAGGCCGCCAAAAGGATGAACACCCCCGACACAAGCAAGACGGTCGCGTGCTCCTTGAAGCGGCGCAGCTCGGCATAGCTCGGCAGATCGGCATTGGCGATATAGACGCCCATCACCGTCACCGTCAAAAGCCCGCTTTCATGTAAAACCGTGTCCGAGAGGGCAAAAATACCCAGCAAAACGGCGAACAGCACCGGCACCTTCATGAATTCGGGCACTTGACCGTCGCGAAACACCCGCGACAGGCCCCAGCCCGCCGCAAGCCCAAGCGCCACCGCGATCGTTATGCCGCGCGCCATGGCCCAGGCCGCCGACATGGCGGTTTCCGAGGTGTTGAGCACCAGAACCACCTCGAAGGCCAGCACGGCGGCCAATGCGCCGACGGGATCATTGACGATCGCCTCCCATTGCAAAAGCTGCGCCGGGCGGCGACGCAGGCGCGCCTGACGCAAAAGCGGCGCGATCACCGTCGGCCCCGTGACGATCATGATGCCGCCAAACACCGCCGCAATCGCCCACTCAAGCCCGGCGGCATAATGCAGCGCCAGCGTCGAGCCAAGCCAGCCCACCGGCGCGCCGATCAGCACCAGACGCCAGACGCCCTCGGCGGCGCCGCGCAGGCTTTGGATATTGAGGGTCAGACCGCCTTCAAACAGGATAATCGCCACCGCAATCGCCACCATCGGCCCCATCAGGGGGCCAATATCGCGCGCCGGATCAAACAGGCCAAGCCCCGGCCCGACCGCGAGCCCGGCCAGCAGCATCAGCACAATTGCGGGCATCCGCAGGCGCCACGCAAGCCATTGCGCCCCAACCCCCAAGGCGCCGACCAGCGCAAAGACCATCACCGGCGACAAGGCCCCGGCTTGCGATTCGATTGCCATGATCGCTAGTCTCTCCCTCGTTCACCGGGACCGCCCGG
>CBDTZA010000488.1:0-2051 GCA_965364785.1 uncultured Roseovarius sp.
GCTCCAAGGTCTGGGCGTCCGAGGTGATGCACCGCGCGCCGGTCATTCAGGATTATCTGGAAAGCACGCTGGTGGAATGGACCGAGGGGCGCATGGCGGTGATCCAGCGCTGGATCGACGCGGGCAAGATGGATGCGGTCGATCCGCGCCATCTTTTGTATATGCTCTGGGCCACCACCCAGCATTATGCCGATTTTGGTCATCAGATCGAGACGCTCAATGGCGGTGCGCCGCTTAGCGATGCGCAATGGAAGGCGGCCAAGGCTTCGGTCAAGACGATCATCCTCAAGGGCATCGGCGCGCGACCCAGCCAATGAGGCATCCGCCCTTTTCTCACCGCGTAAAATACCGCATTTAAGGCTGTACCAGTGCCGGAGCTTGCCAAAATGACCCAAACACCCCTCGAGAAACCCCTTAGCCGCATCCAGTTGCGCAACCGCAACCTGATCCTTGATGCCGCGCTTGAGGTGTTTTCGCAGCACGGTTATCGGGGCACGACGCTGGATCAGATCGCCGCCGAGTCTGGTATGAGTAAACCGAATATCCTGTATTACTTTGAGGGTAAGGAAGACATTCACGTCACCCTGTTGAACCAGCTGATGGATACCTGGCTGGCCCCCTTGCGCGAAGTCGACCCAAAAGGTGATCCGCTAACTGAACTGCTGACTTATGTGCGCCGCAAGCTTGAAATGAGCCGCGAATTGCCGCGCGAAAGCCGCCTTTTTGCCAATGAAGTCATGCAGGGTGCCCCGCGCATGGGCCCGCATCTTGAGGCCGGTCTGAAAGAGCTGGTGGATAAGACCTCTATGATCATTCAGGGCTGGGTGGATGAGGGCCGCCTTGCTCCTGTCGACCCGCGGCATCTGTTGTTTTCAATTTGGGCGACCACGCAGCACTATGCCGATTTTGATGCGCAGGTGCAGGCTTTGATGGGCGCTGAGGACGTGCATGCGGGGGCCTCGGCGCATCTCGATATGATGTTCCGCCGGTTGCTGACGCCTTAACTGGGCATTTACCATCATGGGGCAGGGTGGAGGTCATGCAAGCCCTCACGCGTCACGCCAAATCTGATTTCTGGGTCGACCAAATTTTTGCGGCCAAGGCCGTGCAGAAAGGGGCGGTCATTCGCCGGTCGATGGGCTGGATCGATCGCGAAGTTGGCCGTGACAGGTTCTTTGATGAGGTGCAGCGCCGTGGGTATCACCTTATCCAAACGGCGGATCAGTTCGTCGTTATTTGCCACGGTGGCCCAATTCGAATCGTTTTTTGAAAATTCGCAGAATTTTCGTTGACGATTTTTCTGCGAAAAATCTATTCCCTTACTCAGCCGCGCAACGCCCTGGATTGTTGG
This sequence comes from uncultured Roseovarius sp., assembly GCA_965364785.1. Lineage (GTDB taxonomy): Bacteria > Pseudomonadota > Alphaproteobacteria > Rhodobacterales > Rhodobacteraceae > Roseovarius. The sequence goes on from CBDTZA010000488.1 coordinate 1,352, forward strand.
GATGGGTTGTCCAGTTGGCGTAGTCCTTTTTCACCACCTCCCCGGTGCGCGGATCAACCTCACCCGCCGCCATCTGCTCCATCGTGATGCAGCCCTCAACCGGGCAGACATTGACGCAGAGGTTGCAGGCCACGCATTCATCGTTCTTGACCTCAAACACCCTGTCCGCTGACATGGAAATCGCCTGATGTGAAGTGTCTTCGCAGGCCGCATAGCAGCGCCCGCATTTGATACAGTCCTGTTGATTGATCTTGGCCTTGGCCACGTAATTGAGGTTCAGGTCCTGCCAGTTCACCACATTGGGAACGGCCCGCCCGACCAGTTGGTCGACCGAGGTAAATCCCTTTTCATCCATGTATTGGCTAAGTCCCGAGATCATTTCCTGCACCACCTTGAACCCATAGGTCATGGCAGCCGTGCAGACCTGCACATTACCCGCGCCCAAGGCCATAAACTCTGCCGCGTCGCGCCATGTGGTCACCCCGCCAATGCCACTGATCGGCAGGCCCGCCGTAGCCGGATCACGGGCAATTTCGGCCACCATATTCAGCGCAATCGGTTTCACCGCCGGCCCGCAATAGCCGCCATGCGCGCCCTGGCCGTCAATCGTGGGTTCGGGCGCAAACAGGTCCAGATCCACCGAGGAGATCGAGTTGATGGTGTTGATCAGGCTCACCGCATCGGCGCCGCCCTCTTTGGC
>CBDTZA010000489.1:0-2021 GCA_965364785.1 uncultured Roseovarius sp.
TCCCAAAGGCGGTTGGCCATGGATTGCGCGCGCGACCCGCTCGCCCCCCCCGAGGCCCCTGCCCCCTTGTGAAGCGCGTCCACCGTCTCATCGACCGCGGCCAGAATATCGGCCACCCGGATTTCTGATGCCGGGCGCGCAAGGCGATAGCCGCCCCCCGGTCCACGCACCGAAGCGACAAGCTCGGCCCGGCGCAATTTAACGAAAAGCTGCTCAAGATAAGGCAGCGAAATATCCTGACGTCGTGACACTTCGCCAAGTGTCACAACCGTGCCCTGCGGCTGAAGCGCGATATCCACCAGCGCAACCATCGCATATCTGCCCTTTGTGCTCAGTTTCATTGGCTCTCTCCTATGCGAACAGATTGACCTTACCCACCGCAAGGCTTATCTCCCTTTGAGCCATAATGGCCCTGGTCGCAATTTAGAACAGTTCTAAGGTGCTTGAGCGTTTTCGTCAAGAATATCGCGCGCACCTCACAGCAAGGACAAAGGGAACACATGCCCGAGGTAATCTTTCCCGGCCCAGAAGGTCGGCTCGAAGGCCGCTACCATCCGCAAAAAGAAAAAGATGCCCCGATTGCGATCGTGCTTCACCCGCACCCGCAATTTGGCGGCACGATGAACAATAAGGTCGTCTACAACCTGCATTACGCCTTTTACAACATGGGCTTTACGGTGCTGCGCTTCAACTTCCGCGGTGTTGGCCGCAGTCAGGGCGAATATGATCAGGGCTTGGGCGAGCTGTCGGATGCAGCATCGGCTCTCGACTATCTGCAATCGATGAACAACAACTCCAAGCATTGCTGGGTTGCTGGCTTTTCGTTTGGCGCCTGGATCGGCATGCAGCTTTTGATGCGTCGGCCCGAGATCACCGGCTTTATCTCGGTCAGCCCGCCGGCCAATATGTATGACTTCTCGTTCCTTGCTCCCTGCCCGGCCTCTGGCCTGATCATCAACGGCAGCAATGACCGCGTGGCCCCCCCCGCCGACACCACGGCGCTGGTGAATAAACTGCATGAACAGCAGGGCATCACCATCACCCATGAAGAGGTCGATGGCGCGGGTCACTTCTTTGAAGAGCCGCATATGGACCCGATGATCGGCAGCGTGACCTCTTACGTCAAACGCCGCCTGACCGAGAACACGCGCTAAGGGGGGCGAAACCGATGGGTGTCACCGAAGATCTGGCAGACGAACTGGCGCGCGATGTGATCAAGGCGATAGAGGCCACCGGTGATGAGGATCTGGTGACCGAAATCCAAAGGGTCCTCGGCGTCGGGTCGCAGACCGCCGAAGAGGCATTCCTGACCTCTGTTCGCGTGCGCCGCGCCAACATCAAGGCGCGCGCGTTTCTGATGGAAAAACTGAAGAAATTCAAAGCCGATAAAGAGGCGCAGCAGACCTCGGACGAGTAAGCCCAACGCCGCGCCACCTCACGCAGGGCGGCCGCGGGGCCTTGTGCGCCTCAGGCGCGCAGACGGGCGCCGCTGGGGTCAAACGGTGGCTCGTGCAGGATGCGCGCCTTGTGCGGCCGCCCCAGCACCATGACCTCGACCGCGTCACCGGGATGCGCGCCTTTGACATAGCCAAGCGCAAGGCTCATGCCGACGCTATAGCCATAGGTGCCCGAGGTGACCCGGCCAATCCCCTTGCCATCCTTGAAAATCGGCTCGCCGCCAGTGGCATCGGCGTTTGAGGCGCTTACATCGCCCTCATCGAGATGCAACAGCACAAGCGTTTCGCGCGGCGCCTTGGCAAGCACGCCTTGCACGGCGGCCTTGTTGAGGAACGCCTTGTCCATCTTGCATAGCCCCGCCAGCCCAACCTCTTGCGGCCAGTATTCGGGGCTGTATTCGCGGCTCCAAGAACCATAGCCCTTTTCCACCCGCATCGACATCAGGGCGCGGCTGCCCACCGGACCGGCGCCGACCTCTGCGCCGGCACTCAACAGAGCCTCGTAAAGCTGCGCCTGATCGCCGGTGGCGCAATGCAATTCCCAGCCAAGATCGCCGGTAAAGC
>CBDTZA010000490.1:0-2015 GCA_965364785.1 uncultured Roseovarius sp.
GGCTGGCATGGACAGTGGCGCGGTTTTTGCCTATCGCTTGGCCAAGTGACAAAAGCGAGGATAGCATGGACCGGCCCCCCCCCTTTGAGATCAACGGCGACGTGATCGCACCCGGCACCCGCCGCACCGTCGATATCCCGGTCAGCACATTGTCCAACCACACCCCGGTGAATCTGTCGGTGCATGTCATTCATGGTAAGCGACCGGGGCCGGTTCTGTTCGTTTCGGCGGCCATCCACGGCGACGAGGTGATCGGCGTGGAAATCGTGCGCCGTCTGCTGCGCGCCACGCCGCTCAAATCGATGGCGGGCACGCTTTTGGCGGTGCCGATCGTCAACACCTTCGGGTTTCTCAACCATTCGCGCTATTTGCCGGATCGCCGCGACCTGAACCGTTGTTTTCCGGGGCTGTCTGCCGGCTCGATGGCGTCGCAGCTGGCGCATATTTTCATGACCGAGGTGGTGCAGCGCGCCGATGTCGGGATTGACCTGCACTCGGCGGCCATTCACCGCACCAACCTGCCGCAAATCCGCCTGACGCCGGGCAATGCGCGGCTGGCCGAGCTGGGACAGGCCTTTGGCGCGCCGGTGATGATGGAAGCCAAACTGCGCGAGGGATCGCTGCGCATGGCCGCCGAAGAGGCGGGGGTGGATGTCTTGCTTTACGAGGGCGGCGAGGGGCTTCGGTTTGACGAATTTGCCGCGCGTTCCGGGCTTAACGGTATTCTGCGGGTCATGCACCAGTTGAACATGATTGGCGGCAAGGGCGTGCCGCGCACCCGCGGCGTGCCGGTGCGCGCCAGTCGGTCAAACTGGTATCGCGCGCCACGCGGCGGGCTTTTTCGCGGCTACCTCGCGGTCGGCGATGCGGTTCAGCCGGGCACGGTGCTTGGCGCGATTGCCAATGCCTTTGGCGATGTGGAATCCGAAGTGGCGTCCGATGTGGCCGGTATCGTGATCGGGCGCACAAACATGCCAGTGGTCTATGAAGGCGACGCGCTGTTTCATGTCGCTGAAACCTCGCGTGGCGAGGCCGCCGCCGAAGACATCAGCGCGCATCAGGATGCCGCCCCGCTGTTTGACGAGGATGAAATCATCTGATCCCACGCGCGGCGGGTCGGATGAAAGGACAACGGCATGGCGAAACGCAGCACCGATCTCAACGATATCGCCTTTGGGGTGATCCGCGCCCGGATGCGGCTTCATTTCATGGTGACGCCCAAGGGCGACCGGCAGGCGGTCAAGTATTTCGTGATCGGTCATCCGCGCAACGGTACCACGACGCTGCACAAGCTGTTTGTCGCCAATGGCCTCAACAGCTTTCACGATTCCCGCGATTGGCAGACCGGCCGCTATGATGCGTTTTCCGATTTCGGTCAGGTGCGCCCCGTCGCGGGTTATGACCGGACCTATCCCAACGCGCGGTTCATCCTGAATTTCCGGCCCCTTAGGCATTATCTCAACAGCATCGCGACGCATCATCAAAAGGTGTTCAGCGTGCAGAATTTCATCAATGAGGCGTATCGGCGGGCCGAGTATTTCGCCTGGGTGCTGGAGCATTTTCAGGGCCGCGACGATTTCATCGCCGTCAATATCGAGACCCCCGGCGCGGTGCAGGCGGTTGCGGATTTCTGTGGCTTTGCCGTGAAAGAGCCGCCCGAGGGGGCCGTGAACAACGCCTCGAACCGCCCCAAACTGGCGCAGAATGCCGCCAATATCGAGGTGGCGCTAGAGGCGCTTGACCTTGTGGACGAGGCTGGTCGCGGTTGTCTGGTGTCCAAGCTGCACGGCGCGCGGCAACCGGCGCTTCTGGCCGCGCGCGATACGGTTCGCTTTGTCGAATAGGTGTAGGTGGCCTGAAAGATCGCTCACCTGATACGCACCTCTTCCTGTTTACCCAAGTGAAAACGTATAAGAGCAGACCCTCGCGCACCCTGACCCAAACGGCGGCTCTGCGGACTAGGACGAAACCGCTCTCGCGGTATGGGCGCTTGTGGGGGTTGATGCGTATTGATT
>CBDTZA010000491.1:0-2010 GCA_965364785.1 uncultured Roseovarius sp.
AAGCCCTGAAGCACGATTTCGGTGCTGTATTTGTCCTGACCGGATTGATCCTGCCATTTGCGGGTCTGAAGCTTGCCTTCAAGATAGACCTTGGAGCCTTTGCGCAAATACTGTTCTGCCACCCGCACAAGACCTTCGGAAAAGATCGCGACCGAGTGCCATTCGGTCTTTTCGCGCCGCTCACCGGTGCTTTTGTCTTTCCAGGTTTCAGAGGTCGCGATGCGCAGGTTGCACACCTTGCCGCCATTCTGAAACGTGCGTGTTTCGGGGTCGCGGCCCAGATTGCCGATGAGAATTACCTTGTTTACAGAGCCGGCCATCGTGCCCTCCTTGAATCATGCTGCGGGTTGGCGTTCTGCTGGTTACATCACTGGAAGGGTGTGAAGGAAAGCCTAAAATTACCCTCAAATGGGCAGAATTTTGTGGAACGCGGCAGAATCTGGAAAAGAAAGCTCGAAATCCGGGGCAAATTCTTTATAATAGCGAAAGGTTAGAACTGGGGACAGTATGGGGAAGCGAGTTATCGCAGGAGCGGTTTTGGCCTTCGGGCTGATCCAGCCGATTGGTGTTGAGGCCGAGGTGGTATCGAGCAAAAGCCGGGGCACATTGTTCAAATCGCAAACCAACGTCTTGGACAATCGCGCGCGTCAGCAATACAACAATTCGGTTCGCCTTCAGCCGCGAAGCGTCAAGACCCCGACGATGTGGGATGATCTGTCGCCCAGCTTCAAGGGGCCTTATCGCGGGCCCTATCTCGACATGGCGAAACAGGCGGCACGGCGTCATCGTGTGCCCGTCGATCTTTTCTTGCGCCTGGTGCAGCAAGAATCCGGTTGGCAGGTCAAGGCGCGCTCGCACAAGGGCGCGATTGGTCTGGCCCAGCTGATGCCGCAGACCGCGCGCAGGCTTGGGGTCGATCCGCATGATCCGCGCCAGAACCTTGAGGGCGGTGCGCGCTATCTTGCCACGCAATACAAGACCTTCGGGTCCTGGCGCCTTGCGCTTGCGGCCTATAATGCCGGTCCCGGTGCGGTCAAGAAATACGGCGGCGTGCCCCCTTTTAAAGAGACCCGCAACTATGTGCGCGTGATCTGGGGCAGCTAGGGCAACGCCCGCTCAGAACGCCCGCTCAGGCGGCAAAGCCGATCCTGTAGAGATGAATTTCGTTTGCCGGATGCTTTTGTGCATTCACCAGACGCCCGTTGTGGTGATTGAAGAGCGCGCGCCAATAGGGCTGAATGATCACGCCTTCGTCGCGCAGCAGGGTTTGCAGCCGTCCCATCACCTCGCGGCGGGCCTCGGCATCGGCAAGCGTGTTGGCGCGGTCCAGCAGGGCGTCGAATTCGGCATTGGCAAAGCCGGTTTCATTCCACACCGCACCCGAACGATAGGCGAGCGATAAAACCTGCACATCCAGCGGGCGATGGTTCCATTGGGTCGAGGAAAACGGAAAATCGCGCCATTTGGGCCAGAATTTGTCGCCCGGCAGGATCTTGCGCCGCACCCGCAGGCCGGCATCGCGCAGCTGCGCGGCCACGGCATCACCGGTGTTGCGCTGCCATTCGTCGTCAACGGTGACCAGCTCGTGAACATAACCCAAAAGACCGGCCGCCTCGATATCCCGGCGCGCCTGCGCGGGGTCATAGGGGGCAGGGCCGATATCGGCATAGGCGGGGGGGATCGGGCTGACGTGATGGTTGGGGGCCACGGTGCCACGCCCGGCATAGCCAAGTTCAAGGCAAATCGCGTTATCCACGGCCAGGGCCAGGGCCCGGCGCACATGGCGCTTGATATAGGGGTTGGTGCCAACCACATGCGCGCTCTGCGAGGCGCGGATCACGGTGGTTGCGGCCGTTTCGGTGCGGGTTTTGGCCCAGCCGATGGCATCCATCGCTTCGACAAAATCGCCGACGGTCTCATAAAGCAGGTCAACCTCATCCGCCTCGGCGGCGGCCAGCCAGCTTGACGGGTTGGTGCCGTAATCAATGAATTCCATGCGATCGAGGTAAG
>CBDTZA010000492.1:0-1995 GCA_965364785.1 uncultured Roseovarius sp.
GCGATATGATGGAGGGGCTCGAGGGGGTGCACCTGCCGCCGGTCGAGGTCAAGACCTCTGATCTTTATGCGTTGGCGGCCCAGATCAACCGCACCCCGTCGCTTTATCTTGAGGCGGGCGCGATCCATGGCACGGTGCTGTGTCAAGGCGACCGGCCCTTGGTTTATATGGAGGATGTGGGGCGTCACAACGCGGTGGACAAGATCGCGGGCTGGATGTTGAGCGAGGGCGTTACGGCGGAGGACAAGCTTTTGTACACCACCGGGCGGCTGACATCCGAGATGGTGATCAAGACCGCGATGATGGGCATTCCGGTGCTGGCGTCGCGGTCCGGGTTCACCGCATGGGGCGTTGAGATTGCCCGGCAGGTCGGGCTGACGCTGATCGGTCGGATGCGGGGAAAACGGTTTGTCTGTCTTTCGGGGTATGAGCGGCTTTTGCGCGATGCTGACCCCGAAACCGTGGACGACGAGGATCACAGGCACCGTCGCAAGGGGGCACCGACATGAGCGGCTGGGAGCGGGTCATTTTCTTCGCCGAAGAAAATGTATCAGAAAATTCGGCGAATTTTCCGGGCCTGTGGCGGGGGCAGCGCTTATGAAACAGCCACTTGGTGTGATCCTCGCCGGCGGGCGCGCCAGCCGTATGGGCGGCGGCGACAAGGGGCTTTTGCCGCTTGGAGCCTCAAGCATTCTTGAGCATGTGATTGCGCGCCTGGAGCCACAAGTGGAAGGGCTTGCGCTGAATGCCAATGGTGATCCGGCGCGGTTCGCGGGGCTTGGCCTGCCGGTTCTGGCCGACAGTATCGAGGGCTTTGCCGGGCCTCTGGTTGGGGTGTTGGCCGGGCTCGACTGGGCCGCCAAACAGGGCGCAGAGACCATCGTGACCGTGGCGGCGGATACGCCGTTCTTTGCCTGCGATCTGGTGGCGCGCCTGCTTTTGGCCGCAGAGGGGATGGAGCACCCGCTGGTGCTGGCGGCGACCCCGCGTGGGGCGCAACAGACGAAATCCATGACCGGCTCTGGCCTGATCCGGCATCCGACCTTTGGGCTCTGGCCGGTGGCATTGCGCGATGATTTGCGGGCGGCCCTCACCGACGGCTTGCGCAAGGTGGTTATATGGACCGACAAACACGGCGGGCGCGAGGCGCTGTTCGAGGATGCGGGCGATCCGTTTTTCAATGTTAACACCCCCGAAGACCTTGAGCAGGCGCGGGACAGATTAGGGGCAGGGGCATGAGGCTTTACGGCGTGACCGGCTGGAAGAACGCGGGCAAAACCGGGTTGATGGAGCGGCTTGTGACCGAGATCACCGGGCGTGGCATCCGTGTCTCGACGGTGAAACACGCCCATCACAGCTTTGACGTGGATCATGCCGGCAAGGACAGCCACCGCCATCGCGTGGCCGGCGCGACCGAGGTCTTGCTGGCCTCGCGCAACCGCTTTGCCCTTATGCATGAGCTGCGCGATGAAGAAGAGCTATCTCTCGCGGCGCTTTTGAACAAGCTGGCGCCGGTCGATCTTGTGCTGGTCGAGGGCTACAAACGCGACAGCCATCCCAAGATCGAGGCGTTTCGAGCAGAGACCGGCAACCCTCTGATTGCCAAGGATGACCCGACGATCCGCGCGGTTGCAAGTGACAGTCCGCTAGATCTGGATCGTCCGATTTTCGATCTGGATGACACGCTGGCAATTGCCGATTTCATCCTCGCCGAGGTCGGGCTTTGATCCCATTTGACAGTTTCGCGATGATCGACTGGTCGGGCGGCAATGATACCGGCCCGCGCCCGCGCCGCGATGCGATCTGGCTTGGGCTGGTGCGTGAAGGGGTTGAGGAACCGCCGCGCTATCTGCGCAATCGCGTGCTGGCGGAAGAGGCAATTGCCGGGCTGATCGAGGCCGAGCGCTGCGCCGGGCGCCGCCTTTTGATCGGGTTTGATTTCCCCTTTGGCTTTCCTGCGGGTTTTGCCAAGGGCCTTACTGGTCGCGCCGATCC
>CBDTZA010000493.1:0-1994 GCA_965364785.1 uncultured Roseovarius sp.
GGATTGTTCGCCGTCGCGCAGGGTGGTGTCAAAAATCACCACACGCTCTTTTTCCGCCTGCGAGGAGACGCGGTTTTTGGTCTGATCAGTCATTTTGAATCTCTTTTTATTTGTCCTAAGCCTGTGGCGCGAAAAGGCACATCCTCTGAGCGGTCGCGCCGGGCTGGCACGCTCAGAGGCGGCTTAGGTCTAGCAGGGCAGCCGGAAACGCGCGCGAAGGGGCGCGTGTCATGGGCAATGTCATATGATCCTGCTGTGTCATGGGGCGAACTATAGGATTGGGCGGGCCGGATGAAAACCCCGAAATTGCCGTTTGATCAGATTGTTCCTGCGCGCAGGTTCTGGCGTGGATTGGTCTTGATCCCCGGCGCAATCCGTCTAGCTCTGACATCATGGAAAATGCATTGATCATTGGGGCCTCGGGCGGGATCGGCAGCGCGCTCAGCGCGGCGTTGGTCGCGCGGGGCATAACGGTAACCGGGTTGTCGCGCAGCGCGGACGATCTGGATATCACGGATGAGGCCTCGGTCGCCGACGCGCTTGGGCGCCTTACAGGGCCGTTCGACCTTATCTTTGTGGCCACGGGCGCGCTTGAAGTGAACGGCGCCGCGCCCGAGAAAACCCTGAGATCGCTGAACGCAGACGCGATGATGGATCAGTTTCGCGTGAATTGCGTTGGCCCCTCTCTGATCCTCAAGCACAGCCTTGCCCTTTTGCCGCGCAAGGGGCGGTCGGTGTTTGCCGCGCTTTCGGCACGGGTGGGGTCAATCGGCGATAATGCCAAGGGCGGCTGGTATAGCTATCGCACCGCCAAGGCCGCGCTTAATCAGATGATCCATACCGGCGCGATTGAGATGGCGCGCACCCACAGGCAAGCGATCTGTGTGGCGTTGCATCCGGGCACGGTGCGCACGCCATTTACTGAGAAATACCTTGATCGTCATCCCGCCGTGTCCGCCGCCGATGCCGCCGGAAATCTTCTGGATGTGATCGACGCGCTGACCCCGGCGCAAAGCGGGCAGTTCTTTGATTGGCAAGGCAAGCCCGTCGCATGGTAACGCGCCTTGTTCTGGTGCTTGGTGATCAGCTTAGCCATAACCTGACGGCGCTGACCAAAGCGGATAAACCCAGGGATATCATCGTGATGGCCGAGGTGATGGACGAGGCGCGTTATGTGCCCCATCACCCCAAGAAAATCGCGCTTGTCCTGTCGGCGATGCGCCATTTTGCGCAAGAACTGCGCGCAGCTGGTTGGACGGTGGAGTATACCCTGCTTGATGATCCGGATGCCGGACCCTCGATCGTGGATGAATTGATGCGGCGTGCCGAAATGCACGGCGCGCGTGAGGTTCTGGCCACAACCCCCGGCGAATGGCGGCTGATTGCGGCGCTTGAGGATGCGCCGCTCAAGGTGACGCTTTTGCCGGATGATCGTTTTCTCTCAAACCCGGCAGAGTTCAGCACCTGGGCCGAGGGGCGCAAAGAGCTGCGCATGGAATATTTCTATCGCGAGATGCGCCGCAAAACCGGCTATCTGATGGAGGGCGACAAACCGGCGGGCGGCAAGTGGAATTTTGACCATGACAACCGCAAACCTGCGCGCGCCGATATGCTGCGCCCGGCGCCGATGCAGTTCACCCCGGACGAGATCACCGAAGAGGTTCTCGATCTGGTCGAGGCACGGTTTGGCGACAATTTCGGCACGCTGCGCCCGTTCTGGTTTGCCGTCACAACGGGGCAGGCCAAGCGCGCGCTCGATCATTTTGCCAAGCATCTCTTGGCCGAGTTTGGCGATTATCAGGACGCGATGCTGATGGGTGACAAGTTCCTGCATCATTCGGTCTTATCGCCGTATTTGAACATCGGATTGCTTGATCCTGTGGATATCTGCAGCCGCATGGTTGAAGAATGGCAAGCCGGGCGCGTGCCGATCAATGCCGCCGAGGGTTACATTCGTCAGGTGATCGGCTGGCGGGAATATGTGCGGGGCCTCT
>CBDTZA010000494.1:0-1993 GCA_965364785.1 uncultured Roseovarius sp.
AAGCCGCAGATGGGCGCCTTGCTGTGCCTCAGTGGCATGGCCAATGGCGAAATTGCGGTCGTAGTCGCAAAAATACCCGTCCCAGACAGCGCCGGTATCAAGCATCAGAACATCGCCCGCGCCAAGCGGCACCTCAGAGGCAGGCGAGATTACGTCGCCATACCCCTCTGGCCCCGCCCCGCCCGCAAGATAAGGCACCCAATCGGCGCCTTCCTCCAACAGCAGGCGCTGAAAGTCGCGAAACACCTTTGAGAGCGGCACGCCAGGTGCTGCAATCTCATGCACCCGGTCAAAGGCGCGCCCGGCAAGCCCGCAGATATGGGCGATTTTTTCAATCTCGGCCTCGGACTTCACCGCCCGCAAGGCGGCCACGATCCCGGCGTCCCCCTGCCAGTCAAGACCGCTGGCGCGCTTGACCCGCTCAAAATCGGCCAGCGGCATGCGCAGGTGGCTTTCCGGTCCCGAGGGCACGCCCACCGGGCCGCCAATCTCGCGCAGGGTTTCGGCCAAAAGCGACACACCGTCATCCTCAGGGTCCGGCGCCGACCATGTGCGAATATCGCTGATCCAGGTCTGCGCCATCAGGGCCGCCCCAATCGACGGGATCACTGCCACCGGCTCGCCGGACAGCGGCACCACAAGAAACCAGGGGCGGCTTGGGCTTTCCCAAAAGCGCGTCAGATAGCCGGTGAAATAGCGGATATCCGGCTCTGTCGTTAACAGGATCGCACCAAGTCCCGCACGCTCCATCGCGGCCTGCGCCCGCGCCAGACGCACCTCATATTCGCTGCGCGCAAAGCCGCGTGTCACGCCTCGACCTCTTCGCTGATGATGCACAAAACCCGCGCCTCTGCGGGCAGGTCCATCGCCTTCATCGCCGCGATGCCTGCGGCGCCCGATTGCGTACTTGCGGCCCCCTGCGCGGCCAGTTCAGGCAAGATCGCACTCGCCTCTTCGTCGGTGATGGTCACGAACAGATCGGCATCACGCGCCAACCCGGCAAGCGCAATCAGCGACGGCGCCTTGCAATCCAGCCGCCCCATGTTTGACACCGGCCCGGTCGTCTCGACCGGGTGCCCTTCTCGGATGCTGACCTGAAGCGCCGGCGCGCGGTCGGGTTCGACCACTATGATTTGTGGCCCATCGCCCAAACATGGCGAAACCACGCCGCACTCGCCCCCGCGAGCCCGCCAACCCCGGCCTGCAGGAAAATATGCGTCGGCGGCGCGGGCATCTGGCGGGCGGCCTCTTCGGCCATGGCCAGATATCCCTCCATCAAACGGTGCGGTATCTCGAAATACCCGGGCCAGGAGCTGTCTGACAACAGCGTCCAGCCATTCTCGGCCGCGGCGCGCATCGCCCCGACCATGCTGGCCTCATAGTTTGCGCCCTCGCGCACCACCTCGGCGCCCTTGGCCCGCAGACGGTCCGCAAAGCCCTCCGGCACGGTTTCAGCCAGGTAAATCACCGCGCGTGCGCCAAAAAGCTTTGCGCCGGCGGCGACGGATAGCCCGTGATTGCCGGCACTTGCGGTCACGTAAACCTGCCCGTCTAGCGCCTGCGTCATGTCATCGGCCCCGGTCTCGGCGGCACGATGGGCGATCACATAGGCCGCCCCAAGCGCCTTGAAACTGCCAAGCCCCATGCGTCCGCGCTCGTCCTTGGCCCAAACCTCGGACGTAAATCCCGTCAACTTTACAAGCGGCGTCTCGGCCGCCGCCGGACAGCGCCCCAAAAGCCCGGTCACCGCGCCTGCGTTGATACTCGGCATCGGTGCCCCCGTCAGCACCGCTTCCGGCAGGCCCTTGCCCCGCCACGGATTTTCCAAACTGTGCACTTTGCCGTCCCCCACTACTATTTCCCCGCAGGCAACGGCAAATTTTGCACAAGGTCAAGGCGGCATGGCACGGCCCCTGGTTTCTTCTGGCTCCAAATATCCGGCCTTATGTATCAAACGCACCAAGCCTGCGAGGGCGGGTGAATGATTAAGGCG
>CBDTZA010000495.1:0-1989 GCA_965364785.1 uncultured Roseovarius sp.
GTGGTGCCAGAGTTCGACGCGCTCTTCCAACGCCTGCGCCGCACCATGACCGAGCGTGAAACCGCCCGCGAGGAAAACCTCGAACTGGCGCTTGCCCTCGAAGGCGGCGATGCATCGGGGGACGGCGACAGCGGTGGCTCGGGCAATGACGTCACGCTCGATTTCCTGACCGCCGCCCTTCAGGACGCCGCCCGGCAACGCGACGACACTATCGCCAATGCCGAGGACGCCCTCGTTCATGCGGATGAAATGGCCTATCAAATCCGCCTGATGCAGGACCAGAACGATCAGATCTTCAGCCAGCTTGAAGATGCCATGACGATCTCGGTCAAACCGCTGGACAAGATGTTCCGCGACGCAGGGCTGAATACAGACAACCTTATCAACAGCGTGCGCCGCGGCTATTCCGGTCAGGGTGGCCCGATGACGCCGCTGTCGTTTTCCACCCGCGGCGAGGCGCCCTCGCCCGATGCCGAGCGTGCCAATCGCATCCTTGGCCAGATGGACCGCCTGAACCTCTACCGGATTGCCGCCCAAAAGGCACCATTCTCGATCCCGGTCAAGAACGCGTTCAGATTCACCTCGGGCTTTGGCAAGCGGTGGGGCCGGATGCATCAGGGCACCGATTTCGCCGCCGCCCCCGGTACGCCGATCTATTCCACCGCCGATGGTGTGGTCATTCACGCCGACTGGCTCTCGGGATATGGTCGCTTGGTCAAAATACAACATGAGTTTGGCATCGAAACCCGCTATGCCCATATGTCAAAAATACGCGTGAACGTTGGGCAAAGGGTCTCGCGCGGAGAACGAATTGGTGATATGGGCAACTCTGGACGTTCTACGGGCACGCATCTACACTATGAAATCCGCGTCGGCGGCAAGCCCGTCAACCCCATGATATATATCAAGGCTGCAAACAATGTTTTCTAAGAGCAAAATCAACGAACCCACGCAAAAGCCCACCGAGTCAAAACCGGCCCCGACGGAAAACCGGCTTGATTCCGCGCGCCCCGATACATCGGGGACCGAATTCAAGGCATCGGCCCCCAAGGCCAAGCCGCCCGCTTCGGTGCTTTCGTCGGACCTGCATGTGACGGGCAACCTGAAAACCACCGGCGACATTCAGGTCGAAGGCACCATCGAAGGAGACATTCGCGCGCATCTTCTGACCATCGGCGAAGGCGCCACGGTCAAAGGCGAAGTGATTGCCGATGATGTGGTGATCAATGGCCGGATCGTGGGTCGTGTACGCGGCCTCAAGGTGCGCCTGACCTCAAGCGCGCGGGTCGAAGGCGACATCATCCACAAAACCATCGCCATCGAATCCGGCGCTCACTTTGAGGGCTCGGTCCAGCGTCAGGAAGACCCGCTCAGCGGCAAATCCAACACCCCCAAGCCCGTCGCGGCCGGTAATGCACCGCCGCCCTCGGCCGCCACAAAGCCGGCGCAAAGCTAAACCAGCGCTGCGGTAATTTTACAAAAGGCGCCCTGCCCTGCGGCAGCGGCGCCTTTTTCGTGTCTCGTAGGGTGGGTGAAACCCACGCCTCTCCTTAAGCGTCGTCCTTAAGCATCAAGCTCTGCATCCCAATACAGAAAATCAAGCCAGCTTTCATGCAGATGGTTGGGCGGAAACTTTCGCCCCAGATTGCGAAGCTGCTCTGCCTCTGGCGGGCGCGGCGCCTTGCGCAGGCTCAGCCTCGCCTGACGCAGACTTTTGGCGCCTTTGCGCAGATTGCACGGGCTGCACGCCGCCACCACGTTTTCCCAACTCGTGACCCCGCCGCTGGCGCGCGGCACCACATGATCAAAGGTCAGATCGCCCTTTGCCCCGCAATACTGACAGCAGAATTCATCCCTCAAAAATAAATTAAAACGCGTGAAGGCCACGCGCTTTTGAGGTTTTACATAATCTTTGAGGACAATGACGGAGGGTATCCGCATTTCCGTACTCGGGCTTCGGACCCAATGATCGTATTCCGCCACGATATC
>CBDTZA010000496.1:0-1986 GCA_965364785.1 uncultured Roseovarius sp.
TCCGGGATCTCTTCAGAGTGTCTTGACGTCGGACAGGTCCCTGTCGCCTGAGAGTTTCCGGGGCGGTTGCTCCTTCGGCACTGGCCCAAGCCAGTTCTCCCTATCCGATCTACGTGTACGCTAGTATACTGGTCGTGTTGCTTCAAGCCCGATTCAAGCAGGGCGGCCCTAAAAATAACGTGAACAACGCCTCGTTATTGCACAGCAGGGCCGCAAGTGTGATCTGGTCAAGATGGGCATAAAACGCCTCCACCGCATCGACCAGCGCCAGACGCAGGCGGCAGGCACTGACCAGGGGGCAGGTATTGTCGGCATCGGCAAAACATTCCGCCGCCGGCGTGTTTGCCTCAATCGTGTTTGCCTCAATCGCGCGAAACACTTCGCCAACCGTGATCAGGCTCATTTCACGGCCCAGCATGACACCGCCATTACGCCCGCGCTGCGTATTCAAAAACCCAAGCTGCGCCAGCTTGTTGATCACCTGTGCCAGATGGCTTTCCGAGGTATTGCAGCGCTCTGCAATCTCGGCCTTGGTGACCATCCGGCCCGGATTGGCACCGCAAAACATCAAAAGCCTGATCGCTATATTGGTGCGTTTGGTGATCCGCATGGCGATATCGTCCCCTTGCTTGAAAGTCCCAAGCTTTGTCTGCAAAACTGTCAGAAACCATGATTCAGATCAAAGGCCAGCCGATTAGCACCCTTCATGACGCATATTTCTTTGGCTATGGCAGCCTTGTAAACCGCGCCACGCATGTCTTTGCCGAGGCCCATCCCGCGCAGCTAAGCGGCTGGCGGCGGGTCTGGAGGCATACCGAATTGCGCCCGGTCGCCTTTCTGACCGTGCTGCCCGACGCCGATTGCATCATTGACGGGCTGATCGCGGCAGTGCCGGGGGCCGGTTGGCCCGCCCTTGATCTGCGCGAGGCGGCCTATACCCGCGTGCCCGCGCATCATCAGGTGATACACCCCCTGCCGCATCGCCCCGAGATCGCGGTTTATAGCATCCCCGAAGGCCAGCACGGCACCCCAAGCGCGGCGCACCCCATTCTGCTGAGCTATATCGACGTGGTCGTGCAGGGATATCTGCGCGAATTTGGCCCCGAAGGTGTGGCGCGGTTCTTTGAGACGACCGATGGCTGGGGCGCGCCTATCCTGGATGACCGCGCCAGCCCACGCTACCCGCGCCACCAAGCCCTGAGCCCGGATGAACGCGCGCTGAGCGATGACCATCTGGCCCGGCTCGATGTTCGCCTGATCCACGACCCAGGCTAGACATCCGGCATCTGGACATGCAAGCCGCCGCGCGCCACACTCACCCGAAAAGGGGTGATCCTCGTGAAACTTCAGCTTCTGTCAAACACCGGCATGACCCTTTTGCGGCTCTCGCGAAAGCTGTGGCTGCGCATCGCACTCATGGCGCTTTTGGCGGTGCTGGCTTCGGCCATGGCGATCCTGCTTGAGGGCTATATTCCGCTTGGCCTGCAGAACCGCTTTGCCCCCGACGCGGTGCTGCCGATCCTGACGATCCTTGCCTCTGGCATGCTGGCGGTCAGCACATTTTCACTAAACGTCATGGTCACCGCGCATAATGCGGCGGCGGCACAGACCACACCGCGAGTGCATCGCATCTTGCTGGCCGACACCACCACGCATACGGTTCTGGCCACCTTTATCGGCGCCTTCGTCTATTCGCTTAGCGCGATCATCCTGTTCAAGGCCGGGTTCTATCCAGACGGTGCCAGCGTTCTGGTGCTGGGCTTTACCGTGGCGGTGGTGGTGCTGGTCATCCTGGCGCTTTTGGACTGGATTAATCACCTCAGCGATCTCGGCAGCATGGATGCCACGCTGACCTCGACCGAAGAGTTTACCCGCACCTGCCTGATGCGCACCCGCCGTCTGCCCTCGCTTGGCGGGCGGCGGCTGACCCGCGACACCGTTCTGCCCACCGACGCGCGCGACCTTACCGCGCGGGCCACCGGATAT
>CBDTZA010000497.1:0-1977 GCA_965364785.1 uncultured Roseovarius sp.
CTGGACCTACAAACATGCGCTGGTGCCGCCACGCATGCCCAAAAAGCTTCTGGTGATCGGGTCGGGCGCGATTGGAATTGAATTTGCAAGCTTTTACAACACGCTAGGCGCCGATACGACCGTTGTCGAAGTGATGGACCGGGTTTTGCCGGTGGAAGATGCCGAGATTTCGGCCTTTGCCAAGAAGGCGTTTGTCAAACAGGGCATGAAGATCATGGAAAAAGCCATGGTCAAACAGCTTGACCGGGGCAAGGGTAAGGTCACCGCGCATATCGAGGTGGGTGGCAAGGTTGAAAAACACGAGTTTGACACGGTGATTTCGGCCGTCGGCATCGTTGGCAATGTCGAGGGGCTTGGCCTTGAAGGCCTGGGCGTCACCGTGGATCGTACCCATGTGGTGACGGATGACTATTGCCGCACCGGCGTTGACGGGCTGTATGCCATTGGCGACATCGCCGGCGCCCCCTGGCTTGCCCATAAAGCGAGCCATGAGGGCGTGATGGTGGCCGAGTTGATCGCAGGCGGACATCCGCACCCGGTGAAGCCGGAAAGCATCGCGGGTTGTACCTATTGCCACCCTCAAGTGGCCAGCGTCGGGTTGACCGAAGCCAAGGCGAAAGACGCAGGCTATGACATCAAAGTTGGCCGGTTTCCGTTCATCGGCAATGGCAAGGCGATCGCATTGGGTGAGTCGGAGGGCTTTGTGAAAACCATCTTTGACGCCAAGACCGGCGAGCTTTTGGGCGCGCATATGATTGGTGCCGAGGTGACGGAACTCATTCAGGGCTATGTGGTGGGGCGTCAGTTGGAAACCACCGAAGAGGACCTTATGAACACCGTCTTCCCGCATCCGACGCTTAGCGAGATGATGCATGAATCGGTGCTTGAGGCCTATGGGCGCGCGATCCATATCTAGCCGGGGATTTGGGGGCGCTGCCCCCGTCGCCCAAGGGCGACTCCCCCAGGATATTTAGAGCCAGAAGAAACACCAGAAGAAATAGAGGGCGCGGGCGTGTGACGCTTGCGCCTTTTTTACTGCCCCTGCACTATGGGGGTGGAGCAATGAGGGATAGGCCAGTGGCAAGTATCAATCGGATCGTGATGCAGAAATCCTCGCGCCGGTGGATGGCCGCGCTTGACCCCTCGACGATGGATGCGGCCGAAGTGTCGGGTAAATATGGCCGCCGGTTTGAGTTCAGGAGCTATGAGCGGTTCCGCTATCCGAAATATGATATCTGCGAAGGGCCTTACCGCGACGGCAAGGGCAACACGCTTAGCTTTGATCTGGTCTTGGCCAATCAGGTGTGGGAGCATCTGGACCGACCCTATGCCGCGACGCGCCATGTTTTGGAGATGTTGCGTCCGGGGGGGTATTTCTGGGTCGCGGTGCCGTTTTTCATTCCCTATCACGGTGACCCGGTGGATTGCTCGCGCTGGACAGCGCGGGGGTTGAAGAACCTGCTGATCGAGGCGGGATTTAACGAGAACAAGATCAACGCGCGCCAATGGGGCAACCGCCATGCGGCGCGGCGCAACCTTGAGGGCGAATGGCCGCCGACCTATAACCCGGAAACCGATGATCTGACGGATGAGCCGGATTTCCCGATCTGTTCCTGGGCGCTTGCGCAGAAATAATCCGCTCAAATTCGGTGTTCATGGAACGTTCGCAAATTTGCCTTGGAACTATGGCTCGCCTCACCTATTTGTAAGCCACGAGAACCCCGGGGGGCAGAATGGCCGATCTCAAATATATCGAGGTGCGCGGCGCGCGCGAGCATAACCTCAAGAATATCGACGTGGATATTCCGCGCGACCAACTTGTTGTGATTACCGGGCTTTCCGGATCGGGCAAGTCGAGCCTCGCCTTTGATACGGTCTATGCCGAGGGGCAGCGGCGCTATGTCGAATCGCTGTCGGCCTATGCGCGCCAGTTCCTTGATATGATGGAAAAACCGGATGTGGACCACATTTCCGGCC
>CBDTZA010000498.1:0-1976 GCA_965364785.1 uncultured Roseovarius sp.
GATTACATCCTTGGCCGCGACAGCAAGGGCGGCGAAATCCGCGGCGGCAAGGATATCCGCATCGGCGATTGGGTTCAGGTCTACCGCGCCGGCGATGTCATTCCCAAGATTGCCGATGTGGACCTGAGCAAACGCCCGGAAGAGGCCCAACCCTATGTTTTTCCCACAAGCTGCCCCGAATGCGGCTCTGACGCGGTGCGCGAAGAGGGCGACGCGGCGCGCCGCTGTATCGGCGGTCTGATTTGCCCCGCGCAAGCGGTTGAAAAGCTGAAGCATTTCGTAAGTCGCGCCGCGTTTGACATCGAGGGGCTTGGCGCCAGGCAGGTGGAACAGTTTTACCGCGATGGCTGGATCAAGGAACCGGCGGATATTTTCACGCTTGAGGCCCGCTATGGCAGTGGCCTGCAGCAGTTGAAAAACCGCGAAGGCTGGGGCGATAAAAGCGCGAATAACCTCTTTCAGGCTATTGAAGATAAAAGAAAAATCCAATTTGGCCGATTGCTGTTCGCGCTCGGTATCCGCCATGTCGGCGAGGCCGCCAGCAACACGATCGCGCGGGTTTACACGAGCTGGTCCGAGTTTACCGAAGCCATGGATGGCGCCCAGGGCTGTGACGGCCCTGAATGGGAGCGGCTTTTGGGGATCGACGGCGTGGGCGAGGTAATGGCCCGCTCGCTCGTTGGTGCCTTTGGCGAGAGCAATGAGCGCGCCAGCATCGATCGCCTTACCGCACATCTTGACGTGCAGGACGCTGCCCGCCCTGACACCAGCAGCAGCCCCGTGGCGGGCAAGACCGTCGTCTTCACCGGCACGCTGGAAAAAATGACCCGCGCCGAGGCCAAGGCGCGCGCCGAGGCGCTTGGCGCCAAGGTCGCGGGAAGCGTATCGGCGAAAACCGATCTTTTGATTGCCGGTCCCGGTGCCGGGTCGAAGGCGAAGAAAGCCGCCGAGCTTGGGATTGAGACGCTGGATGAAGACGGCTGGCTCGCCCTCATCGGCCAGACATGAGCGGGCGTCCTGAAATCCTGTTCCCGCTGTTCGCGGAGCTTGAGACGTTGCCCGGCGTGGGGCCGAAAACCGTGCAGAACCTGGCGGCCCTTGATGTGGCGCGGCCGCGCGATTTGCTGTTCACGCTGCCCTATGCGGGGGTGGACCGGCGCCCGCGCGACACGGTGCAGGGCGCCGATCTGCCCGGTGTGGTCACGGTCGAAGTGGTCATCGGCCAGCATCGCGCGCCAAGTCGGCGCGGCGGGGCGTATCGGGTCACGGTCGAGGATTCGACGACCACGTTTCAATTGGTGTTCTTTCATGCCCGCGATGAATATCTGCGCAAAACCCTGCCCACAGGTGCGCGGCGGGTGGTGTCAGGCAAGGTCGAACTGTTCGACGGGATCGCCCAGATGGTGCATCCCGATCACATGCTGCCGGTGGAGGAGGCGGGCGATATACCGAATTTCGAGCCGGTCTACCCGCTGACCGCCGGGGTCACGCAAAAGATGATGGTCAAGGCAGAGCAGGGCGCGCTTGCCCGGGTGCCGGACCTCGCCGAATGGATTGATCCGGCGCAAAAGGCCCAGGCGGGATGGCCCGATTGGGCAGATGCGGTGCGCGAGGCACACGCGCCCAAGGATGTGCAGGATATGTCGCCCGCCCATCCCGCGCGCGAGCGCCTCGCCTATGACGAGTTGATGGCGCATCAACTGACGCTGGCATTGGCGCGCTCGAAGTTGCGCCGGGCCAAGGGGCGTGCGACGATTGGCACCGGCAAGTTGCAGGCCAAGGTGCTTGAGGCATTGCCCTATGCGCTGACCGGGGCGCAAACCCGCGCGATTGCCGAGATAGCCGAGGATATGGCCACCCCTTTGCGGATGAACCGGTTGTTGCAGGGCGATGTTGGTGCCGGCAAAACGCTTGTCGCGTTCAAGGCCCTGCTGATCGCCGTCGAGGCCGGCGGGCAGGGCGTTATGATGGCCCCG
>CBDTZA010000499.1:0-1973 GCA_965364785.1 uncultured Roseovarius sp.
TTACCCGCATTGGTATAGCCGACAAGGGCCACGATCGGAAACGGTACCTTGGCGCGCGCGGCGCGGTGCAGGGTGCGGGTTTTGACGACCTTGTCGAGTTGGCGGCGCAGGCGCACCAATTGCTCGTCAATGGCGCGGCGGTCGGCCTCGATCTGGGTTTCGCCGGGCCCGCCGACAAACCCCAATCCGCCACGTTGGCGTTCAAGGTGGGTCCAGGCGCGCACCAGCCGCGTGCGCTGATACGACAGAGCGGCCATTTCGACCTGAAGCACGCCTTCGCGGGTAGCGGCGCGATCGCTGAAAATCTCGAGGATAAGCCCGGTGCGATCCAGAACCTTGACGTCCCAGGCCTTTTCCATGTTGCGTTGTTGCACAGGGGTCACCGGGCCATCGACCAGCACCAGCTCGACCTCGGCCCCCTCGATGGCGAGGCGCAGCTCTTCGAGCTTGCCCTTGCCAAACAGCCTGCCCGCGTCAGGTTTGCGCAGGCGCACAATTTGGGCGCCGACCACGTCGAGGTCGGGCAAGGCATGCGCCAATGCCACCGCCTCTTCCAGAGCCAGCGCCGGATCGCGCTCTGACCCGGCAGAGGGAATTTCGGGGTGGATGACCCATGCCCGTGTCACCGAGCGCGCGTGCTCGGTCAATTGGTGTCTTCACCATCATACAGGTTGACCGGTTGCGACGGCATGATCGTCGACACGGCGTGCTTGTAGACCAGCTGAGATTGCCCATCACGGCGCAGCAGGATGCAGAAATTGTCAAACCAGGTGATAACCCCCTGCAATTTGACCCCGTTGATCAGGAAAACCGTGACCGGGATTTTCGTCTTGCGAACCTGATTGAGGAACGCGTCCTGCAAATTTTGTCGATCAGAAGCCATTTATTTTCAAAGCCTTTATTCTTGCACACACCGCGAACCGGTGCCTGAGGGTCTTGCATATAACGCGAGTATGTCGTGCCCGCGCATGAGTTTCCAGCCTAAAAATGAATTCGAGATGCGCCGCGCCGCGCCCCTGCCCTAGTCGCGCCAGACCGCAGGGTTCAGCAGGGCAATCATCGCCAGCGTCTCAAGCCGCCCCAGCACCATCGCTGCGCCATAACAGAGCTTGGCACCCGCACTCAAGTCAAACAGGCGGATCGGCGTGTCGCTGGCGGCGCTGATCAGTGGCCCGGTGGTGGAGAGCGCCGAAATCGACAGGATCAGCGACGATTCGAAATCCTGCCCAAAGGCTGCCAGCAACAGGGTCACAAAGGTAAGTGACATGGCAAAGAGCATGAAAAAGACCCAGGCGATATAGGCGCCATGCCGCCTGATGCGGCGCCCGGCCCCGGTCGAGCGCCCGACAGACGAGGGATGCACCAACCGCTCGACCTCGCGTTTGCCGTGCAGGTAAAGCGCATAGACCCGCAAAAGCTTGACCCCGCCCGCTGTGGTGGCAACACCGCCGCCCACAAGTGACAGCCCCAAAAGCACAAGCCCCGGCGTGCCAAGACCGGACCAGTCGCGCGCCGCCTGCCAGTCGGCACTTTCAAACCCGGTGGTCGACAGGAACGACAGAACCGTGAACATCCCCCCCCATAAGGCGTGCAATCCGACCCCGATATTATCGACCTCAACCACCTCGAAGGCCGCAATCCAGTGGCGCGCCACCAGCACAAGCGGCACCCCAAGCACAAGCATCACCCCAAGCCGGAACTCTGGATCATAAAGCACCCCGGGTCGCGCCGATGTGACGGTGTCGGATGAAAACGTCAGGCGCGACAGGGCAAACAGCAGAAAGAGGAAAATCGCGAACTCGCCGGCAAAGCCCGCCGCCCCGTTCTGCACCCCGCCAATCGAGGAAATCCCGCTTGTCGCCATTGTCGACATGGCATGCACCATGGCCACAAAGGCGCGTTCTCCGCCCATCATCAGGATAATCCACAAGGCACCCGTCAGCCCGATATAGACCGGCGCAAGCCCGGCGGTG
>CBDTZA010000500.1:0-1970 GCA_965364785.1 uncultured Roseovarius sp.
CCCGATTGCAGCACATCGAGCAGCGCACCGATGGTTGCGGCGGGGCGGCGCACGCCCTCAAGCAGGCAGTTGAACAGGTGATCGTGATGGGCATGCGCGCTCAGGTCATCGGTGGCATCGCGGAAGATGAGCACATGCCCGGTCAACTCTTCATCCGACAGGATCGGACTGACGCGGCCCACCAGAAACCGCGTGCCATCGGCACTGGCGGCAAGAAAGGTTTCGGCGCCGATCCGGCCCCGGACGCGGGCCTCTTGCATGCGTTTAAGGGCGTCCATAACCGGCTCGGGGCGCAAAAACGCCGAAAGCGGGCGATCAAGGCCGATTTCGCCCAAAAGCTCTTGCGCCATGCGGTTGTAAAGCATCACACGGTTGTCGGGCGTGGCCACGACCGCGCCTTCGCCAAGGTCGCGAAACAGCGCCTCGAACAGGGCCTTTTCACGGTTGATCCTTGCGGTTTCACGCTCGACCGCGCGTTGGCGCGCGGCGCGGGCCTCGGACAGGGCGGCGTTGATGGCATTGGCGGCCGGGGCCAGCGTGCTGAGGTGTTTGGCCTGGGTTTCGTCAATCTCCAAATCCACATCGGCGCGCGCGCGTGTGGTCAGATCAGAGGCGAGCGCCAGAATGGGTTTGGCGACGTTCTCGTCAAACAACAGCCCGATCCATGCGGCAAGGCCCAGAAGGCCGAGCGATGCAACAAGGCCGGCCACGATATAGCCGCTCGCATCGCCACCGCTGCGCGAATGGCCGAACCACAGCGCGGCGGCGATGATCGCCACACCGCCAAGCCCGAGGGCCGCAAAGAAAAGCGCAAAGCGCAGCCGCAGGCCCAACCGCTCAGCCATCGTCAGACTCATCCAGCAATTGCCCGATCTGCGTGGTCAGATCGCGCGTGGCAAAGGGTTTGGTCATGAATGCATCGGCCCCCACCGCCAGCCCCTTGCGCCGCTCGACCTCGCCGCCGCCGGCGGTCATCATCAGCACCTTGATGCCCTTTAGCGCGGCATCATTGCGGATCATCTGACAGATTTCATAGCCCGAGCGCTCGGGCAGCATCACGTCAAGCACCACAAGATCGGGCGGGTCTTCGGCAAGCGCGGCAAGGGCCGCATTGCCGGTCGCGACGCGGCGCAATCGGTATCCTTCGCGCCCCAGAAGATGTTCAAGGGCCAGTGCGATATTGTCCTCATCCTCGACCAGAAGAACCGATTTTTGGGACATAAGCAGGCCTCCTCTTGATGGTTTAGTGACGCGTCATTTGGCGCAAAGCGCGGCGATCAGCGGGTCGGTCTCATCCACCTTGCGCCAGATTGCGGCAGCAGGATCAACAAGCGCGTCCTCATTGAGATCAGCGCGCGCGGATGCGGTGCAATTCACCAGCTGCGGGCGTTTGGCGGGCGGCGTCCAGCGAGCGAAAAAGTAAAGATCGGCCAGCTGCACATCGGGCGAATCGGCATTAGTCTGCACGCCCGCGCGATCAAGCGCCATGATCCGCGTGGTTTGCGGCACCACATAGGTCCAGGGTTTCCAGGGACGGGACTCAGTAACACTTACCAGAACCTCGACGCCCTCGGGCAGGCCGGCGGTGGTGCGTCCGGCCCAGGAATATTCCGACCAGACCGCATAGCCCAGCATGGCCGCGCCGGCCGCCACGGGAATGAACCAGCGCGGCAAGCGCCCGCCACTCAGGTGCCCGGCGACAAGGGCCAGACCAGCGGCAGCGATGCCTGCGGCGAAGGTGGCGATCAATTCAAAAAACATGTTTTATCCCGGTGTTCCGCGGCTCTGCTGAAGGGCCGATTGCATTGTCTTGACCACCATAAACGCATCGCGCAGATGGTTGCGCTCTAATTCTGACAAATCTGCGGGTGCCATGAAATTATCCGGGCTGCGCCCTGCCCTTATCTGGGAGGCCTGATGGCGCAGGCGGGTTTCGGCAATGAGGTCATAGGCATCCAGAAGATCGCGCG
>CBDTZA010000501.1:0-1963 GCA_965364785.1 uncultured Roseovarius sp.
ATGCCGCATTTTGGTGTGGTGTTGCCGCTGGAGATCTGGCGCGAGGTGGCCGCGAGGCTGAAGCAGGCAGGGACAGAGTTCGTGATCCCGCCCACGGTGCGGTTCGAGGGTCAGCCGGGCGAGCAATGGACAATGTTTTTCTGCGATCCATCGGGCAACCCTGTGGAACTGAAGGGCTTTGCCGATATGGGCGCAGTGTTCGCGTCTTGAGGCCTGCGATTTTTCGCCGAAAAATCGTTACACCACGAAAATTCTGCGAATTTTCTGGGGCTTAGCGCATCCAGAATCCGTTGCGCTTTATCGTGTTGCGGATGGCCTGTTCGCGACGGGGCAGGTCGTCCTGGTCAAACAGCGCGCGCACTTTCTGGCCGCGCCCCTGATAGATCATCCGCTTGATCGGGTCGTATTCCTTGAGCACCTTTTTGACCCGGTTGGGAGCGGTCACGCTTTCCAGAACCTCGACCACATGATCGGATTCTCGCGCATAAAGCAGCGGCAAAATCCGGTAATGACAGGTGATATCGCCATCCAAGAGGCCGGACGGAAGCGTGTCGCGCCCGCCGCCCAACGAATGGATCACCAGCGGCAGGGCCACCTGATCAAGCCAGGGATCAAGCGACTGACAGATCAGTTCCGGCGGGGCATCCTTGATGATCGCCACGGCATAGTCCAGAAACCGCTGACCAAAGTCATGCGGGCATTTGTAAAAGAAAAACCCGGCGTTGAAATAAAGATAGCGCTGCCAGTATTCATCGGGCTGGCCCAGATCCAGTGAGCTTTCGAAATCAAGCCCGAACTTGTCGTACAGCGATTTCCAGATGGCGCTATAGCCGGGGCCGTAAAGTTCCAGCTGCGGCCAGGTTCCTTCGCGCCGCATCGAAGCGGTGGGGCGGGCAAAATCAAACGGCACCTGCATCAGATCCCCGGTGATCAGCGTATCGGTGTCAAAAAACACGAATGGCTCGCCCTTTGGCAGGCTGAACAGCGCCTCGATCTTGTTGCCATAGGGATAGGCATGGCCGAAATATTTGTTCTCAAACGGGATGATTTCGGCGCCCAACTCTTCCAGCAACGCGCGGGTATCTTCGCCCTTGATGCGCGGATCATTTGGCCAAAGCGGGCCGGGCTGGGGCTCGGCCACGAACAGCTTGCCTTGAAAATCAGGGCTTTGGTCCCGTAACGAGGCCGCAAAAATCAGCGCCTCGAATTGCAGCCGCCCGCCCTGACCGACGATCACTATGTTGAAATCGGTGTTTTGTTCCGTGGTCTTTGCCATGCCCGCGCCCCGGTTTCTGCCTTACTGCTTTTGAGGGCAGTATAGGCGCAATCCGCGAGGGGCAGAAGAGGCGAAGTGAGCCGCCCTTAGGCCTGCGCCGCGTCAGCGGGTGATTTCAACGCTTTGACCGCCTCATATTGCGACAGAAAAACCCGACCGGTCATGTCCTTGAGAAAATGTTGCGCCTTCAGGCGATCCATCACCGGGCCTTTGACTTCGGAGAGGTGAAGTTGAACATTCATCTCGCGCAGGCGGTCGTTGATCGTTTCAAGCGATTCAAGCGCGCTCAGGTCAATCTCGTTGATGGCCGAGCATTGCAGGATGACGTGGCGGATATTGGGATCATGGGTCACCCGATTGTTGATCTTTTCCTCAAGGAAACGGGCATTCGCAAAATAGAGGCTTTCATCGACCCGCAGGCTGACGATGTGCGGATCGGTCAGAACCTGGTGGCGTAGAATATTGCGGAAATGCTCGGTTCCCGGCACCTGTCCGACCTCGGCCACATGCGGGCGCGAGGATCTATAAAGATGCAACAGGATCGACAGGCCGACACCGGCGGATACGCCCCATTCGACCCCCAAACCAAGCGTCATGAGGATCGTTACAAGAACAGCGGCAAAGTCGGCCCGTGAATAACCCCAGCTGCGTTTGAGAATGCTGAAATCCACAAGGCTGAGAACGGCG
>CBDTZA010000502.1:0-1962 GCA_965364785.1 uncultured Roseovarius sp.
AGGAACACGTATTTGCCGTGCAATTCCATGCCCGGCTCATAGTTGGGGCCCTCGGAGCCGTCAGGGTTCTTGCCAAATTCACCGGCCACCACACCCTTGACGCCGCCCTTGTCGTCATAGACCAACTCGGAACAGGACATGCCGGGGAAAATTTCCACGCCAAGCTCTTCTGCCTGTTCGGCCATCCAGCGACAGACATTGCCCATCGAAACGATGTAATTGCCGTGGTTGCTCATCAGCGGCGGCATCGGGAAATTGGGCACGCGGACTTTGCCCGCCTCGCCGAGCATGTAAAAGTTGTCCTGCGTGACGGGCGTGTTAAGCGGCGCGCCTTTTGCCTTCCAGTCCGGGATAAGCGCATCAATGCCGCACGGATCAAGCACCGCACCCGACAGGATATGCGCCCCCACCTCACTGCCTTTTTCAAGCAGGACAACCGCGCAATCAGGGTCAAGCTGCTTTAACCGGATCGCAGCCGACAGGCCCGCCGGGCCCGCCCCTACGATCACGACATCATATTCCATCGCTTCGCGTGTCACATCCGTCATTGACCTTATCCTTCTTGCGGTGCGCGGTTGGCATCGGCCTGCGCGCAATAAAGTTGCTGCGTGACTATCGTGCCCGCCCGCTCACCGTCAATTGAAACACGACGTTAAACCAGATGGAAAACGGCAATTTGTCACGTATCAGCCTCCGAAAACGCCGCTAGTTCCTATAACCTATTGCAATCGGGCCGGGGCTTCGGGCAATCTGGTGCCAAATCTGATGACTGACATGACGGGGCCTGCTTTGCGCGGCCCCGCTTTAACAATGGACGAGTGCAATGGAAAAGATCCCGATGACCGCCGGCGGCCATGCCGCGCTTGAGGTCGAGCTGAAACAGCTGAAATCCGTTGAGCGGCCCGCGATCATCCGCGCCATCGCCGAGGCGCGCGAACATGGCGACCTGTCGGAAAACGCCGAATATCATTCGGCCAAGGAAAAACAATCCTTCATCGAGGGCCGGATCAAAGAGCTTGAAGGCATCCTGAGCCTCGCCGAGGTGATTGATCCCGCCAAATTGTCGGGCACGATCAAGTTCGGCGCGACCGTCACCCTGATTGACGAAGATACCGAAGAAGAAAAGACCTATCAGATCGTTGGCGAATACGAAGCCAGCATCGAAAAAGGCCTTTTGAACATAAGATCGCCGATTGCCCGCGCCCTGATCGGCAAAGAAGAGGGCGATAGCGTCGAAGTGCGCACGCCTGGTGGTGATCGCGCTTACGAAGTGTTAAAGGTCGCCTTTATTTGACAGGCCGAAATCACATGCTTCCTCGCAACACTCCGCCGTCCGGCGCAAAGGGCGATCTCGCCAAAAGCAGTTCGGACCAGATCACGGCCATCGAAATGGTTGCCGTGGTCCTGTCGCTGTTGTGGCTGGCGGGCACTGCGCTGTTTTTTCTGGTACTCACCCCGCGCGAAGAGGTCGGCGGCAGTGCCCTGCAATTCGTGATCGTGCTGATTGCGGTCTTCATGCCTGTGGCGATGATCTGGGTCGGGGCCACGGCGGCCCGTGCCAGCCGCGTCATGCGCGAAGAAAGCCAACGGTTGCAGGCCGCGATTGATGCCATCCGCCACGCCTATGTCAGCCAGAATCAGGCCGGCGGCTTTGTGATGGAGACCTCGGTCAATCAGAAACTGGATGAGATCGCCGCCGCACAGCGCAAGACCGAAACCGCGCTGACCACCTTTTCAAGCACCCGCGTCGGCCAGCCAGAGCCGCGCCGCATGATCGCGCCGCCAAGTGCAGAGGCGCGCGCCGATGATCAGGTGTCGCTACCGCTTGGCACCCCGGCCGAGGATATGCTGCCACCGCTTGAGCGCCCCGATTTTATCCGCGCCCTGAATTTTCCCGAGAACCCCGAGGACAAGGCCGGGTTTGCCGCGCTGCGCCGCGCGCTCAAGGATCGCCCCACCGCA
>CBDTZA010000503.1:0-1962 GCA_965364785.1 uncultured Roseovarius sp.
GGACCAGATCGAACCAATCGGCCCGATGCCGGGCCTAAGTGCCAATGTGCCGGTCTGCACGCCAAGTGGGTTTGTGCCCGCAAGCCAACTTCGGCGCGGTGATTACGTAGATACGGATGACGGCCAGATCGTGCCGGTCCTGCAAAATGTCAGCCGCTGCGTGCCCGCCTTTGGCAGTTTCCGCCCCGTGCGCCTGCGCGCGCCCTATTTTGGCCTGCGCCGCGATATCGTCGTCGCCCCGCAACAGCGGCTGGTGATCAGGGGATCCGAGGTCGAGTATCTCTTTGGTTCCGAGGCGGTGCTGGTGCCTGCGCGCCATCTTGTGAACGGGTTTTCAGCGCTTTACGCCGAGAGCCCGGATGTGGTCACCTATCATCACCTGCTGTTGCCGGGGCATGAGGCGATCATCGCCGCTGGCACCTCAACCGAGAGCCTCTATATCGGCCGTTTGCGGCGCAATCCTGATCTCTTCGGCGCGGGTATCCTGTCGGGATATGACCGCGCCCGGTTGCCCGAGCATCCCAAACCGGTCTGGCCGGTTCTCAAACCCTTTGAGGCGATCACACTGGCCCTGAACCGGGCCGCTTAACGCGCTCTCGCGTGCTGCCTTAGTCGAAAAACGGGGTGACTTGCGCGACGATCACGGCGTTCTCATCGCGGGCGCGCTGCATCAGGTGGCGCTCTTCGTCAGTAATGTCATGGCCTTCAGCCTCGCGTTCGCTCAGCGTGCCATAGCCCGAAACGTCAAGCGGCGCGGTGTCGGCCTGTTTCAGGATCGCCACAGTTTCGCGCACCGCCTCGGCCTCGTCCACGCCACTGGCATAGACCATAAGGGCCGCCCCGGTTGCCTTTTCGGGCAAGCCGTCGCCATCTTTGCGACCGATTTCCACAAGCAGGGTATAGACCTGCTGGCGCGAGGGTTTTTGCTCTTTGCTCATCCGCCCGCCGTACCCCGCCGCATACGCTTTGACAAGTCAAAGCAGGCAGGCCGCACGGCAATTATTCCAGCTTTGGGCCCAACCCATTCGTCAAACCGGCCCAGCGAAAAAGCGCCTCCAGCCTTTTGAGGTCGGCCTTGCCTGCTCGGGCCTTTCCAATCCGCGCTCTGGCACATAGTCTGCGCCAAACCGGATCGAAGAAAGGAATGCCCCGATGAAACGCATCAAAGATATGGTGGCCGAGGCCAATAAAGTGGTGGATCACGCCCCGGCGACCGAGCTTCTTGATCTGCATGGCCAAAGCAACGTCACATTCGTCGACCTGCGCGATCCGCGAGAGTTGGAACGCGACGGCATGATCCCCGGCGCCTTTCACTGTCCGCGCGGCATGCTTGAATTCTGGATCGACCCCGAAAGCCCCTATGCCAAGCCGCAGTTCCAATCGGGCAACCGGTTTGTGTTTTACTGCGCCTCAGGCTGGCGCTCGGCCCTCTCGGCGCGCACCGCGCAGGATATGGGACTTGAAAATATCAGCCATGTCGAGAACGGATTCAAAGGCTGGAAAGAGGCCGGCGGCCCGGTGGGCGAAAAGCCAACGAAAGCCGCCGGATAAACGGCCGCGCCGCGCGGGGTTGATCACTCAAACCGCTCACGATCCAGCAACACCGTCCCATCGACGATCTGCCCGACAAATCCGCAGGGGTCATCGCGCTGCGTGAAGTGCATCCAGGCTTTCTTGGCAAAACGCTCCGGCGCCATGAAATATATGTAGGGATTCAACTCATCCCGCGAGACTTTCCGACCCACGTCGGCTTGCTCGGTAAAGCGACGCTGTTGCGCCGGTGTCAGCGACATGATCTGCATGACATAGGCGACGTATTCATTGGCCACGAGACAGGATTTGAACGGGCAGGGCAAATTCTCAATCGCCGCATGGGTCAACTCATGCACGGCGATGCTTTGAAAAAAGGTATCATTGGGCAGCTCGGCGTAAACGCTGTCGGGCAAACGCCGCGCCTCCATC
>CBDTZA010000504.1:0-1949 GCA_965364785.1 uncultured Roseovarius sp.
GACCAGATCGTTGGTTTCGGGCCCATAAACCTTGTGCGGCGAACAGATGATGGTCTTGCCGTCATGAATATAGTCTTTATATTCAGGCATATAGTCGGCGCCAGAGCCTTCGAATCCGTCCAGAGAAAGCGGGCCCTTGCGGTCGAACATGCCGATCTTGTGCATCAGTTTTTCGAGAGTGCCTTCGAATTTCCAGCCGTGATCGGTCGGGTAATAGTAATGCGGCGAGACCGCCACGGTGAGGCCCTTGGCCTTGGCCGCGCGGAACAGGCGGCCGATGTTTTCAACTGTGTTGTTGCGCGTCACACTTGCGCCGACCACGCCCCAGGTCACCCCGTCAGGCGACAGGAAATCGATCTGCGGATCGGTGACCACAAGGGCTGTGCGCGACAGATCAAGCACCATGTCACTGGGCGGCAGGGCCGGGTCTGCGGGGGGCGCATAGGGGTCCGTGGTCTGCGCCTCGGCACTGCCTGCGGCAATGCTGGCGGCGGTGGCAGCACCTAGGGCAGCGGTGCCTGTCAGGGCCTGACGGCGGGTGAATTTAGGGTCATTGTCATGATCGTGATCGTGGCAGTTGCACATCGCATCATCCTTTCGAACTGGTGTTTCACAATGATGAACGTGACAGGTGCGATGTGCCTTTGCGTCCCAAAAATGTGGCTTCACGATTTGTTTTGGTGCCTCTTATGCCAGGTCATGACAGATTGGCCCGATGAACAAACCCGATTCCAAACCTGCCCCGCATGACCTTGTTCTGACCGAGATGGACATTCGGGCCGACCCCTTTGCCATTTGCGCGCTTGAGGGGGCCTGTACGCTTGGCCTTGGCCGCGCGCCGGGGGCGACACTGCATTATGTGCTGGGTGGAGAGGGGCAGCTAAGCTTTCAATCCTTGCCGCCGATTGATCTTGCGCCGGGGCGGCTGGTGCTTGTGCCATCCTGCCTGCATCACTCGTTGCGCAACCATGGGCGCGGGCAGGTGGGATTGCCGACCTGCCGCCCCGCTGGCCTTGATCTTGAACAGCATGTCGCGCGTGGTGAGGGCAGCGGCAATATGATTGTGCTCTGCTCGACCATCAGGCTTGGCTTGCGCGACACCCATGGGCTTGTTGACCTGATGCGCGCGCCGCTGACGCTTGATCTTGGCGATGCGCCGGGGGCCGAGCAGGCGATCAGCGCCTTGGTCGATGAGGTGACGCAACCGCGCACCGGGCAGCAGGCGATGATCCGGGTGCTGTTGTTGCAATGCGTGATCGAGATGCTGCGCCAGCGCCTTGATGCGGGTGATCCGGCGGTTCTGTGGGTCGGGGCACTGGCCGATCCGGGGCTTTGGTGCAGCTTGCGCGCGATGCTGGACGATCCGGGGGCATCGCATTCTCTTGAGGGGCTGGCCGAGATCGCAGGCATGAGCCGGTCGCGCTTTGCCGAGCGGTTTCAGCTGTCTTATGGCCGCGCGCCGATGGGGTTCTTGCGCGCGCTCAGGCTGGCGCGGGCGGCGCAGCTTTTGAGCGAACGGCGCGAGCCGGTGAAGCGCATCGCCCAGATGGTAGGATTTACCAGCCGCAGCGCCTTTACCCGCGCCTTTATCGAGGTCTGGGGACAGTCGCCGCGCGCGTTTCGTCACGACAACGCAGCCTGATCACGCGGTTCAGGCCGCCGAGCGGGCGCAAAACGTCACCTTGTTGCGCCCCTGCGCCTTGGCCAGGTAAAGCGCGCGATCGGCCTCATCGAGCAGCAGATCAACGCTGGGCGCCTCATAGCCAGAGCAGTGCTGGGCCATGGTCACACCAATGCTGATCGTGACATGCAGGGGATCGCTTTGACCAGGCACGGTGATCGGCGTCTGGCGGATCATGTGACAGAGCCGGTCTGCGGTTTGCTGTGCGCGGAAGCGGTTGGTGCCAGGGGTGACGATCAGGAATTCTTCACCGCCGATCCGGGCCAGC
>CBDTZA010000505.1:0-1946 GCA_965364785.1 uncultured Roseovarius sp.
TACCCCAGCCGGGCGTTACCCGGCACCGTTGTCTTGTGGAGTCCGGACTTTCCTCGAAACCTTACGGCCCCGCG
This sequence comes from uncultured Roseovarius sp., assembly GCA_965364785.1. Classification (GTDB taxonomy): domain Bacteria; phylum Pseudomonadota; class Alphaproteobacteria; order Rhodobacterales; family Rhodobacteraceae; genus Roseovarius. The sequence goes on from CBDTZA010000505.1 coordinate 75, forward strand.
GCCATCCGGCCCTCCGCGCGAGAGTGGCTTAGGCGCTTGGGCGCGCGCGGTCAACGGGGAAGCGCGCGGCAAGGTCCTGAATGGCCGCGCAATCATCCGCGTCCAGCGGGCCTTTGGCGCTTGGGCGAAAGCGCAGGCGAAAGGCGGCCAGAGTGGTTTCAAGATCACCCGCGCCGCTTAGGGGGTAACCAAAGCGCTCGGCAGCGGCAAGAAACGCCCCTGCCCCGATCTCTGCCTCGGTGTGGCCGGGCCATACCGACAAGCCGCCTAACGCCAACCTGCGCCAGTCAAATCGCGCGCCGGGGTCAAACTTGCGCGCCGGCGCCATGTCGGAATGGGCAATCACCCGCTCGGGGGGGATCGACCAGCGCGCCATAATTCCAGCCACCAGCCCTTCCAGCGCGCACATCTGCGGCTCGGGGAACGGATGCGCACCGGTATTGGCAAGCTCGATCCCGATCGAGCGCGAATTCGTGTCCGTGACCGCCCCCCATTGGCCCGCACCGGCATGCCAGGCACGCTGATCTTCTTCGACCATTTGCCAGAGCGTGCCCCGCTCACAAATCAGGTAATGCGCCGAGACCTCTGCGACAGGGTCACAAAGCCGCTCAAGCGCGGCACCCGCGCTTTGCATCGCGGTGTAATGCAGCACGATCATATCGGGCAGAGCACCCATCCGGCGCGCGCCGAAATTGGGCGAGGCACGCCATTTGCACGTCGGGTGGGTAAAACCCACGCCCCGCCCCTTTACCCGCCAACCGCCTTGCGGAAGGGAACGGGGTTCCAGGCACAGGCATAGCCGTCGCCATCGGGGTCAAGCCCAAGGCGGTCGCGATCAGGCCCACCGCGTTTGAGAAATTCGACCTGTGCCAGATCGGGTGAGGCATATTCGGCGCAGTTTCGCTCGAACTTGCTTGTCTTGTTGATCCCGGCACGGCGATAGACTGGCGTGCCCACCGGGTGTTTGGTGGCAAGAGCATAGGCCACGATATTGGGGCCGACATCGCCGGGGCGATTGGCGACCGCCTCGGGGGCGATTACCTGATATTGCGCGCGGTTCTGCGCGATCCGCGAGGCGTCATCCTCGATCGAGCGCTGCTCGCCGACGGCCTCAAAGCTGTTTTCACGCGAAATCCCGGCCGAGTTCATTACGCCCTCTGGTGCCGGGTTTGAGGGGCTGGCCTGCAAGATCGGCTGGCCGGAATTGGCGGCGGTGGCCTGAAGTGCGGCGCGCGCATCGGCGGCAATATCTGCGCCCGGCTGTGCGGCCGAGCCGGCGGCGGGCAGAGCGCCCAAAGGTTCCGAAGATACGGCGTTGGGTGCCGGCAGGGCGTTGCCCGCCAATGCGGCCTCACGCGTGGCCTTTTCGCGTTGGTATTGGCTATAATCGTTAAAGCCGACGCCGGCGCCACTATCGGGCACTGCGGGCGCACAAGCGGTGAGGGCCGCAAGGGCAACGGTGCCAAGGATCAAACGCATCTGCTATTTCCTGCCATAAGCTGTTTTGCGGGCGGGTTTACCACCATTTGCCGGGTTTGGCCACAAATCCCGCAGCGCTTTCCAAAGCATAGGCGGTGTTGAGCAGATCACCCTCTTCCCAGGGCCGCCCGATCAGTTGCAGCCCCAGAGGCAGGCCCTGTTTATCGATGCCGACCGGCACCGAAATGCCCGGCAGACCGGCAAGGTTGACGGTGACGGTAAAGACATCGTTGAGGTACATTTGCACCGGATCGGCGTCTTTCATCTCGCCCAACCCAAAGGCCGCGCTTGGCGTGGCCGGGGTCAGGATCGCATCGACGCCGGCCTCAAAGGCCTGCTCGAAATCACGCTTGATCAGCGCGCGCACCTTGCGGGCGCGGTTGTAATAGGCGT
>CBDTZA010000506.1:0-1942 GCA_965364785.1 uncultured Roseovarius sp.
TATTACCGTAATGCGCAACGCGGGGCTTGAGGCGTTCGACAACATTGCCGGCGGCGAAACGGCCGGCATCCCCTTTGCCGCCCTCGTGGCCGAGCGGATGGCGCTGCCGATGACCTATGTTCGTAAAAAGCCAAAAGGCTACGGTCGCAATGCCCGGATCGAGGGCGCCATGTCCGAGGGCGAGCGTGTGCTTCTGGTCGAGGATCTGACCACCGATGGCGGATCAAAGCTCAGCTTCGTGGATGCGATTCGCGAAACCGGCGCCACTTGCGCCCATACGGCGGTGATCTTCTATTACGGCATCTTCCCCGAGACCGAGAAAATCCTCGGCGATCACGGCATCGCGCTGCACCACCTTTGCACCTGGTGGGACGTGCTGGCAGAGGCCCGCGATCAGGGCGCCTTTGACACCGCCACGCTTGATGCGGTCGAGGTTTTTCTGAAAAATCCGCGTAAGTGGCAGGAAGACAACAAGAAATAAACTTATCCCCCACGCCTGTGGACAAGCCCCATCGCGAATCGCAATCAGCCACAAGATGTGGTAGTGTCACCGTCAAGAGCCGCATCATGCTGCTTGACGATTGGGGGTGCGGGGTTATGCACCGACTTATCCCGCAGAGCATCCACAGGTTTATACAAGTGGCGGAACGGGTTTGCTTGGCCTAGAACCGGACCAAGTCAAAAAGACGCAAAACGGGGACAGCAGGAATGAACGAAATCGCAGGATTCAACGCCACCGGAGCAGAGGTTCAGGCGGCCGATACCATGCCCCATTCGATTGAGGCCGAGCAACAGCTCTTGGGCGCGATCCTGACCAATAACGACGTCTATGACCGCATCGCCCAGATCATCGGGGCGCAGCATTTCTATGACCCGGTGCATGCGCGCATCTACGAGGTCGCTGCGGCGCGAATTGCCAAGAACAACCTGGCCTCGCCGGTGACGCTGCGCGCCTTTCTTGAGGATGATGAAGGCCTGAAAGAACTGGGCGGGCCGGCCTATCTTGCACGCCTTGCAGGGGCGGCGATCTCGACCTTTGCGGTGCGCGATTATGCGCGGATGATCTATGATCTGGCGATCCGGCGCGAGTTGATCGCGCTTGGCCACAATATCGCAGGCAAAGCCGCGCGGGTGGATGTTGACAGCGAACCAAAGGAACAGATCGTCGAGGCCGAACAGGCGCTCTACCAGCTGGCCGAACAGGGTCAGACCGATACCGGGTTTCAATCCTTCCTCAAGGCCGTCACAGATGCGGTCAACGTGGCCAATGCCGCCTATCAGCGCGAAGGCGGGCTGGCAGGTATTTCAACCGATCTGGTGGATATGGATAAAATGCTGGGCGGGCTGCACAAGTCTGACCTTCTGATCCTTGCCGGACGCCCCTCGATGGGCAAGACCTCGCTCGCGACCAACATCGCCTTTAACGTCGCCAAGGCCTATAAGCGCGGCACCCTGCCCGACGGCACCGAGGGTGCGGTGGATGGTGGCGTGGTCGGCTTTTTCTCACTTGAAATGAGCGCCGAACAACTTGCCGCCCGGGTTCTGGCCGAAGCCTCGGAAATTTCGTCGCATAAAATCCGTCAGGGCGACATGGACGAGACCGAGTTTCGCCGCTTTGTCGAGGCCGCCAAGACGCTTGAATCCTGCCCCCTCTTTATCGACGACACCGCCGCCATTCCGATTGCCCAGCTGGCCGCGCGGGCGCGCCGCCTCAAGCGGACCCATGGGCTTGATCTGTTGATCGTGGATTATCTTCAGCTGGTGCGCGGCACCTCGGATAACCGGGTGCAGGAGATTGGCGAAATTTCGATGGGTCTCAAGGCGATTGCGAAAGAGCTTAACATCCCGGTCATTGCCCTTTCCCAGCTGTCGCGTCAGGTGGAATCGCGCGAAGACAAACGCCCGCAACTTTCCGACCTTCGTGAATCCGGCTCGATCGAGC
>CBDTZA010000507.1:0-1941 GCA_965364785.1 uncultured Roseovarius sp.
GACAATGAATGGGGATTTTCGTGCCGGATGCTCGACATGGCCCGGCTGATCGGGAGGCGGGATTAGACCCGCCGCGCCGTTCGATTACTTGCGCAACACCACGTTGCCAAAGCCCATGCCGCTCAGTTTCCTGACGCCTGCGTCAAGCTGTGTCTGGGTCGTGAACGGCCCGGCCAGAACCAGCGTCAGAGCCTTGCCATCCCGGTTAAGCGTGCCGCGCCGCGCAGGAAGCCCGGCGCGCGCAATCTTTTGCGCGGCGGCCTTGCCCTGGGCGGCATCGGCGAAAATCCCGGCCTGTGCATAGCGGTGGCTTGCCGCGCCGGCGACCTTTTTCGGCGCAGAGCGGGTCGAGACAGTCGTGCGTGGTGCCTGTGCGGTCGCCGTTTTGACCCGCGTTTCGGCCCGTGCGGTGCGGCGCACAGCGACAGGATCAGGCACGACCCGGCCTTGGGTTGCGACGGTCACACCGGCGGCGCGCTGTTGTTCAAAGCTGGTATAGGGGGCGCGAAGCCCGGGGAAATTGTGGATCACATCGCGCCCCGAGCGGCGATCAATCAGGCGGCGCGGCACGGTGTTGGTCCACATCACGTGCATCTGGTCCATGCCGTCATAGGTCTGATGGGCGCGTTTGAGGTTCAGGCGGTCATCTTCCCAAACCGGTTTGTACCCATCGGGCACAAAGATGCCCTTGGCACTGTTTTTCTGGCGCGCATAGACGCGGGCCGGGGCGACGCGGACTTGGCGCCCGGCATGGTCTGAGGTTCGGCCTGCGCTCTGAGCCCGAATGACACCTTGCTGCGATCTGGTGGCATAGCCGGTCGTCGCCGCGCGGTTGACATAGGTCACATGCGGGCGGGCTTGCGGGCCGCAACGCACCGGAGAGCCTTTGTGCTGTACCATATAGGCCGCCGAAAGCCCGGTCATCCCGGCGCAGGCGGTACGCGAAGGATCTGGCGGGGCGATGACGGTGCCGCGCGTGGTGCGCACAGCGACCGGTGCCACTGCAATCACCGGTGCTGGGGTCGCCTGAACCGTGCGGCGCGCAGTTTTTGGCGCAATCGGTGCGGCAACGGCGACGCGTTTCACCGGTTTGGGGGCCACGGGTTTGGGCGGAGGGGCGACCGCAACGCGCGCCGGCTTGGCAGGGGCGGGCGCAATGATCGCGACCTGCGCCGGTGCTGGTTTCGCGGCCGGGGCCGCAGGCGGAGCGGCCTTGGCGACGCTCGGCTGGAAGCCGCAGAGCGCCTTGCGATCCCGCGTTATGCGGGGCACCCAGGTCACATTCGACCCAACGCCGGCACGAATGAAGACACAGCCGTTGCTGTCCACATATTGTCGGCCCTGATAAGAGCCGGGCGGAAATTCAGCAGGCGTTGGCGCGTCGCGCAGCGATTGTGCATTGCCTTGCGGCGCCCCGAACAGGGCGGCGGCGATGGCGATAAAAGACAGTCTCGACAGGTTCATTTTGCCCTCGGATACAGTTGAGGGCAGATTGCCTTATTTTTGCCATGTAGTAAACAGTTTATAGCTTATCTTGTGCCAAACATTCGGTCACCCGCATCCCCTAGTCCCGGCAGGATATAGCCCTTTTCGTTCAGACGCTCGTCAACAGAGGCGGTTACGATGGGAACATCGGGGTGCGACTCTTTCATATTGGCGATGCCTTCGGGGGCGGCCAGAAGGCACAAAAACCGGATATTTGTGGCACCTGCATCCTTCAGCATCTGCACCGCTGCGACCGAGGAATTGCCGGTGGCAAGCATAGGGTCGACCACGATCACAAGGCGTTCGGCCAGGTTTTCGGGCACTTTGAAGTAGTACTTCACCGGTTGCAGGGTTTTTTCGTCGCGGTAAAGTCCGACAAAACCGACCCGCGCCGAGGGGATCAGTTCGAGCACACCATCGAGCAAACCGTTGCCCGCCCGCAAGATCGAGATCAGC
>CBDTZA010000508.1:0-1929 GCA_965364785.1 uncultured Roseovarius sp.
TGGACGACGCGGTAAGCTATCACACCCGCGCGGCGGCCCTGCAACGCGGCCTTGACGTGGTGACGCTCAACGCACATGACCCAGAGGCGGCGACCGCCCTCGCACCGTGGTGCGCGCCCGGACAGACCGTGGCGCTTGTCGGCTCGTCCGGTGTGGGCAAATCGACCCTTCTCAACACCCTTGCCGCCAAAGACGCCGAGGCCGCGCAACCCACCAGCGGTATCCGCGAGGATGACGCAAAGGGGCGTCATACAACCACCTCGCGCTCGCTTCACGGGGTCAAAGGCGGTGGTCTGGTGATCGACACGCCGGGCATGCGCTCGCTCCACGTAAGCGATGTTGGCGCAGGTCTGGACAAGCTCTTTGCCGAGATCGCGGACCTTGCGCCAGAGTGCCGGTTTCGCGACTGCACCCATGCACATGAGCCGGGCTGCGCGGTGCAGGCCGCTGTGGTGGCGGGCACGCTTGATCGCGACCGTCTGGAACGCTGGCGCAAACTGTCCGAGGAAAACCGCGTGAACACCCCAGTGGCGACCGGACCGCGCGGCAATAAGATCATGAAGAAAACCCGCCACAAGCGCTAAAGCAATTTCAGAAAAACTGACAGGTTTTTCGGTTAGAAATTGCGCCAAACCAAAAAGCTGTAAGCGCGGCGCTTAATCCTCAAATAACTCGTTTTGACCCTCAGTGGTTTCCTCGGCGCTATCTTCATCACCCTCGCCCATTTGCGGCATAAGCCCCGGCGGCAGGCGGTTTTCCAAAAGCCCCGCCGCACGCAGCTCTTTCAGCCCCGGTAAATCGCGGGCCGATTCAAGGCCGAAGTGATCAAGAAATTCCTGCGTCACCACAAAGGTCACCGGCCGCCCCGGCGTCATCTTGCGCCGGCCAAACCTGATCCATTCCATTTCAAGCAACTGATCAACCGTGCCGCGACTGACCGAAACACCGCGAATTTCTTCGATCTCGGCGCGGGTGACGGGCTGATGATAGGCGATGATCGCCAGCGTCTCGATGGCCGCGCGCGATAGCTTGCGCGTCTCAACGGTTTCCCGGCTCATCAAAAAGCCAAGATCGGGCGCTGTGCGCAGCGCCCAGGCATCGCCCACCTTCACCACATGCACACCGCGCCCGGCGTAGCGTTTGCGCAGGTACACAAGTGCCTCGGCCGGGTCCGAGCCATGCGGCATCCGCGAGGAAAGCTCTTTCGTGGTCACCGGCTCGGCACTGGCGAAAAGGATCGCTTCGACCATGCGCTCTTGCTCGGCAATAGGGGGCGCCTCAAACAGGCTTTCTTCTTTTTTTACATTATCTTGCGGCATGATCTTAATCCCTCCGGCGCAGCTCGATCGGCGCGAAAGCGTCGGATTGTCGAAGTTCGGCGCGCCCCTCTTTCACCAGTTCAAGCGAGGCCGCAAAAGTCGAGGCCGTGGCCGAGCGGCGGCGCGCAGGATCGGTGGTAAACCCTTCTGGCAGATAGGTCGAAATATCGGTCCAGGTCCCGGCATAGCCGATCAACCCGCGCAGCCGCTCGAGCGCCTGCTCCATGGTGAAAATCGCGTCGCGATCCATCACGAAGGGGCGAAATTCATCGCGGGTTCGGGTGCGGGCATAGCCCTGCATCAGATCAAGGAGCGTCGCGGAATAGGTCACACGGCGCAGGCGGGTGACATCTTCGGGCACGCCGCGCCCAAAGAAATCACGCCCCATTCGATCCCGCCCCATAAGGCGCGCGGCGCAATCGCGCATCGCCTGAAGGCGCTCAAGCTGAAACGCCAGATGCGCGGCAAGCTCTTCGCCTGACGGCCCGTCTTCGGTTGGGTCCGGCGGCAGCAACAGCCGCGATTTGAGAAAGGCCAGCCAGGCCGCCATCACCAGATAATCCGCCGCCAGCTCCAGCCGCAGCGCCTTGGCCTTTTCGACAAAGGTCAG
>CBDTZA010000509.1:0-1920 GCA_965364785.1 uncultured Roseovarius sp.
AACCGCCGTGCGGTGACGGTCATCGCGGCTGGTCTGAACAGCTGATCTAAGGGGGTCGCATGCGCCATTTTGTCAAACTACTGGTCTGTCTCGCGCTTCTTGGCCCCGTCGGGGCACGGGCGCAATCCGGCGAGACGATTGCCGATGTCCGCCAGGAGCTTTCGGTGCTTTTTGTTGAGCTGCAAAAGCTCAAGCGCGAGCTGAGCACGACCGGATCAGCAGGGCAACTTGGCAGCGGCGGCTCTCTTGTGGACCGCGTCAACGCAATCGAAAGCGAGGTTCAACGCCTGACCAAAAAGACCGAAGAGCTGGAGTTTCGGATTGACCGGGTGGTCACCGATGGCACCAACCGCGTCGGCGATCTTGAATTCCGGCTTTGCGAGTTGGACGAGGCGTGTGATGTGGGCACGCTGGAACCCGGCAGCACCCTTGGCGGGGGTGTACCGGCAACCAGTGGCGGCGGTGGTTTTGTCACCCCGCCCGCAAGCGATGATACGCCGCAACTGGCCATGGGCGAGCAGGCCGATTTTGAGCGGGCCGAGGCGGCGCTTCAGGCGGGGCAACACACCGAGGCCGCCGCACAGTTTGCGGCGTTTCAGATGGCCTATCCCGGTGGGCCGCTGTCGGGTCGGGCCGGTTTGATGCGCGGCGAGGCGTTGGAAAGTGCGAACCAGCAAAGCGATGCGGCACGCGCCTATCTTGAAACCTTCAGTGCCGATCCGAACGGGACCGAGGCGCCAGAGGCGCTTTATCGCCTTGGCCGCGCGCTTGGGCGTCTGGGGCAGGCGGATGAGGCCTGCGTCACGCTTGGTCAGGTCGCGGCGCGCTATCCGCAGGCCGCTGCGGTGGCAAGCGCGCAGGGCGAGATGACCAATCTGGGCTGTCAGTGACGCAAGACGCGACCGTCCTTTGGCACCAGGTTGCCGGGCATTTTCGATCCGACCCGCCGCGCCGTCTTGGCGTTGCTGTTTCAGGCGGCAGCGATTCGCTGGCGCTTTTGGCGTTGCTCGGGGATTGGCACGAAAACGGCGGGCCAGAGGTGGTTGCTGTTACGGTTGACCATGGCCTGCGCCCTGAATCGGCGGGCGAGGCCGCAGATGTGGCGCGCCTTTGCGCCGAGCGCGGCATTCCCCATCAGACCCTCCATTGGCAAGATTGGGACGGGCAGGGCAACCTGCCCGATCAGGCCCGGCGCGCGCGTTATGGCTTGATGGCCGATTGGGCCAACGCGCAGGGACTCACGGATATCGCCATTGGCCACACCGCCGATGATCAGGCCGAAACCTTTTTGATGCGGCTGGCACGCGGGGCGGGCGTTGACGGGTTGTCGGCGATGCGCGCCCGGTGGCAAGAGGGCGATGTCTGGTTTCACCGGCCAATGCTTGGCCTGAGGCGCGAGGCCCTTCGCGAGGGGCTGCGCGCGCGTGGGCAGGTTTGGGTTGATGACCCGACAAATGACGACACGGCCTATGCCCGGGTGCGCGCGCGCGCCGCGTTGAGCGCGCTTGATCCTTTGGGGATCACGGTCGAAGGTCTTGCCGATGTGGCGCGAAAAATGACCGATGTGCGGGCCACGCTTTATGGCTATGCCTTTGATGCGGCAAAAGAAATTCTGCGGTTTGACACGGGCGATCTTCTGGTCGAGCGCGCGGGCTTTGCCCGGCTTCGCCCCGAGGTGGCGCGCCGGTTGCTGCAATCCATGCTGGGCTGGATCAGCGGCGCGGAGTACGTGCCGCGCGGCCGCGCGATGGATGCCTTTCTGGCCGCCGCGCGGGCCGGGCAGGGCATGACTTTGCAGGGTTGTTTGCTAAGCGTCACCGCGCAGGAGTTGCGCGTGAGCCGCGAATACGCCGCGGTGGCCGATCTGCGCGTGCCTGTGGGCGGGGTCTGGGACGGGCGCTGGTGCGTGGCCAAAGGCCC
>CBDTZA010000510.1:0-1920 GCA_965364785.1 uncultured Roseovarius sp.
CAGAATATCGCCCTTGTCCGCGCGGCGGATTTCGTTGCGGATATCGTCGGGAATCTCGGTTTCGAAAAAAGCGCTGATCGCGCCGTCAAAGGGCAGATCCATGATATGGGCCTCATTGTTGTTTTTGCCCAGTATGGCCGCTCAGGGCTGAGGGCGCAATCCGGCGCGCAGGGCGACGCGGTCAATGGCGGCAATCACCTCATCCGGGACCACGTGATGGGGCATGTGACCGATACCGGGCAGGGGTGTCAGAATGGCGCCCGCTATTTGCGCGGCAAGCGGTTCGGCGTGAATATGCAGGCCGACGGTGGTATCGACGGTGCCATGCAGGATTTCGGTGGGCGCATCAATCTCACCGTATCGGTCATGGATCGCCTCAATCTCAGACAACAGATTGGCGCGTTGCAGGGCATTGGCGCGCAGAGAGTGACGCCGCAGCGTGAGGCCTGCGCCGATATGGTGCAAATACTTTACGGGCGCGCTTTGCGGCTCAAAAATCTCGCCGACGGCCTGTTCGACGCGGGTATCATCGACAAAGGCGGTCAGAAACGGAATCGCGAGCGGCCCAAGCACCGGGTGTGACAAGACCTTGTAATAGGTAGAAAGCCCAGTTTTCCACGGCATGGCGGCCCCGGCCAGCATTACCAGCCCCGAGAGGGTTTGCGGATGGTTCACCGCCCAGGCCAGGGCGACGGCCCCGCCATAGCTGTGGCCAAGGACGATGGGGCGATCCGCGCCAAGTTGCGCTGCGGCTTTTTGCAGCAAATCGGCCTGTTGGGCAATTGTCGCGCCGCTTTGATTGATCCGCGCCGTATAGCCAAGACCGGGGCGGTCAAGCACGATCACGCGGTAGTGGCCTGCCAGTTTCGGGGCCAGATCAAAGGTCATGTCGCGGGTATTGCCCGAGGCCCCGTGGATCAGCACCAGATCGGGCGCATTGGCGTCATCCGGCCCCATCACAACCGCATGCACCGCGTGGCCGTTGACCAGCAATATCTGGCCCTCGGGGGGAAAGGCCGCCTCGGCGCGGGCCTCATGCGCGCGAGCGCGGTGCTGGGCATAGGCCCAGAGACCGGCCAGCAAGACCGCTATGACCAGAAGGGATTTAACGGCCAATGTCGTTCATATCAAACGGAGTGGATTGATAAATCGCGTTGATCCAGTTGCCGTAAAGCTGATGGGCGTGGCTGCGCCAGCGGTTTTGCGGCGGCTTTGAGGGATCATCATTAGGGTAATAGTTGCAGGGCACATTGATCGGCGTGCCCGCCTCGATATCGCGGTCATATTCCTGCTTTAGCGTGTCACTGTCATACTCAAAGTGGTTGAAGATATAGAGCGCACGATGGCCCGGATCCTCGACCAAAGCGGGGCCGACCTCGTCGCTATATAAAAGCGTGCTCAGGCCGCCAGCCGCGTCGATCTCGGCCTGGCGCATTTCGGTCCAGCGGCTCACCGGGATCACGCAATCATCCGAGAACCCGCGCAAATAGGGCGAGGCGGGCACAAGGTTGCGATGCCGGAAACAGCCGAACGCCTTATGGTCCAGCATATGCTTTTTGACGCCGTGAAAGTGGTTGATCATCGCCATCCCGCCCCAGCACACGCCGAAGGTTGATTGCACATGGGTCTGGGTCCACGCGAACACCCGCTCAAGTTCTTGCCAATAGGTCACCGCGTCGAAATCCAGATGCTCAATCGGCGCGCCGGTGATAATCAGCCCGTCATATTTATCGCCCGAGGCCGCAACCTCTTCAAAGGTGCGATAAAAGCTTTCCATATGCTCCGCGGCGGTGTTTTTTGCCTGATGCTCGCTCATCCGGATCAGGTGCAGGTCGATCTGTAGCGGCGTCGCGCCGATCAGGCGGGCGAACTGGTTCTCGGTCTGGATTTTCTTCGGCATGAGGTTGAGCAACCCGATCC
>CBDTZA010000511.1:0-1915 GCA_965364785.1 uncultured Roseovarius sp.
CCCGACACATTGGGCGTGTCGTATTTCACCCGCTCGAACACCTCGGCGGGGGGTACGGTGCCATTGCGGCCATAGAGCATGTAAGAGCCCGACAGGATAATCGCGCGCGCCGCCACCTCGTCATCATCGGTGACAAGAAAGCCGCCCTCGCCGGAATTCATATGCTTGTAGGTCTGGGTCGAATAACAGCCGATCTTGCCCCAGCGACCCGAGGCGCGCGCCTTCCAGGTGGCCCCCATGGTGTGGGCGCAATCCTCGATCACGGTGATGCCGGCGCCATCGCAGATCGCCATAAGGCGCTCCATATCGCAGATATGCCCTCGCATATGGCTGAGCATCAGAACATCGGCCTGATCGGCCTTGGCAGCAAGGCCATCAAGGTCAATCGTCAGGTCCTCGGTCACGCCGACAAAGACCGGCACCGCCCCGACACTGGCAATCGCGCCGGGCACCGGGGCAAGCGTAAAGGCATTGGTCAGAACCTTGTCGCCGGGTTTCACCCCGATGGCGCGCAGCGCGGTGCCCATGGCATAGCCGCCCGACGCCACCGCAAGCGCATAGCGCGCGCCGGTATAGGCGGCGAATTCCTGTTCCAGCAGGGCCACCTCGCCGGGCTCGTCGCCCACAAGGTTATAGCGGTGCAAACGCCCGCTTTTCAGCACCTCAAGCGCGGCCTCGATCCCGGCCTCTGGAATCGGCTCTTGCTGGGTGAAATTCCCTTTGAAAATCTCTGTCATAGGGTATGTTTTGGGGCGTAAGGGGGCACAGGTCAATGGTTTGCGTGCAAACAAGGCCGGATGTTCAGAAAATCCGAAACCGTGCTATAGCCTGTCGGAAAACCGGGCCTAACCGATCAGGCGTGCCACCACACCGGCCAATTCGTCATAATGGGCAATGGTGGCCTCTGGTTCCAGCTCTGTCACGCTGGCGCCATTGGGCCCGAACGTCACCAGAACCGACGGCACCCCGGCCGCGCGCGCGGTGTCGCGATCGGTCACTGTATCGCCCACCAGCAAACAGCGCGCCGGATCGCCGCCCGCGCGGCGCACGGTTTCGCGCAGATGCTCGGGGTCAGGTTTGCGTACCGCAAGTGTGTCGGCGCCAGTGAGGGCATGAAAGGCGTGCAAAACGCCAAGCCGATCCATCAAAAGCCGCGCCAGCCCCTCGGGCTTGTTGGTGCAGACCGCCACGCCATACCCGGCCCGGCGCAGCCCCTCAACAGCAGCCATCGCGCCGGGGTAAAGGGTGGTGTGAACGTCAATCGCGCCCGCATAAGCCTCAAGCAAAAGCGGATAGTTGCGGTCGATCTCGGCGGTATCATCGGGGCGGCCCAACCGCTCAAGCCCAAGCTTGAGCATCGCTCGCCCGCCGCGCAGGGCGGTGCCCGCATCACGGGTTGGATCAAGCAAATCACCCTCGCCCATGGCGCGAAAACAGGCATTGGCCGCCGCAACAAGGTCACCACTGGTATCGGCCAGGGTGCCATCGAGATCAAAAACAACTGTGCGCATCGGCTCTATTCCCTTTTAGGTCAGCGGCTTGGCAGGTTTCCGCACACCCCGGTCACATCCCGTAACCTTGATTGATAGAGCGCACCCTTGCACAAGGTTGCCAACCCGATAAAACGGGGGCGCGTCAATTACAAAGAGAAACCGTATGGTAACCGCCCTGATTATCCTTGCCGCCGGCAAAGGCACCCGCATGAATTCCGACCTGCCGAAGGTGCTGCACCAGATCGCGCAGGCGCCGATGCTGGTGCATGCCATGCGATCCGGTCAGGCGCTGGAGCCCGATCACACCATCATTATCGCAGGCCACGGCGCCGAGATGGTAACTGCGGCGGCGCAGGATTTTGACGAAGATGCAAAGGTGGTTCTGCAAACCGAACAGCTTGGCACCGCCCATGCTGTGGCCC
>CBDTZA010000512.1:0-1914 GCA_965364785.1 uncultured Roseovarius sp.
TCGGGATCGCCGGTCGCATCCTCAATCGAGCCCCCGACAAGACCCACGTCACAGGCCAGAATGATCGTTTCGGCGCAGGTTGCGGGGTCCGGCCCAAATCCGTCCTCAAGATCGCCAGACACCGGCAGCGCCGTCGCGCCCGCGATCTGGGCGGCATTTTCAAGGATCTCGCCGCGGCTCAGCCCCGCGAACGAATCCCGCTTGCCAACCGAAAAGGCATAACCGGCACTTGTCGTGGCAAGCGCCTCAAAGCCGAGACTGGTCAAAAGCCGCGCCGAGCCCGCATCCCACGGGTTTGGCATGACAAAGGCCTTGTCGCGCAAATGAAGCGCCTTGAGGCGCTCGAATTTGTCTTTCTGGTCCATCACGTCAGCCTCCGGATATGGTCTAGCAGGAATACCACCGAACTGGAACAAAATGGAAACAAATTCACGCGATCAAAAGGCGGGCAGGCCCGTCATCCCCCCAAGGCCGCCCAAGGCCGCCCAAGGCCACGTTGTGAGAGCGCCCAATCATTAAGGGATTGCCATCCTGATCAGGGCCGCAACAACGCCAAGCGCCGCCACGCTGGCAAGCCAGAGGCCCGCGAACCAAAGCAGCCGTTTCACCGGTCGGGGTAAGGTCAATGATAGCCCTCCTCTGGGTCGACCTTGCCGCGAAACACCCAATAGGCATAGGCCGTATAGCCAAGGATCAGCGGCACCAGAAAGACCGTGCCGACCAGCGCGAATTTCAGGCTGGAATCGGGCGCTGCGGCCTCGACGATGGTCAGGCCGGGCGGCACGATATGGGGATAAAAGCTAATCCCGATCCCGATAAAGCAGAGCACGAACAGGCTGAGCGCGGCAAAGAACGGCTGGCCGTCCTTGCCCGCATTCAGCCCCGAAAAAAGCGCCCATGTGGCGGCGATGACCGCGCCGGGCATCAGGACGCTAAAGATGCTGCCCGGAAGGTTGAACCAGCGGTGGAAATATTCCGGGTCCTGAAACGGTGTCAGAAGGCTGACCAGAGCGATAAAGCCAAGCGTGCCACCGGCGCACCACCAGGCGTAACGCTGCATCTGGCGCTGAAGGGCGCCTTCGGTCTTGAGGATAAGCCAGGTCGAACCCAGCAAGGCATAACCGATCACAACCGCGATCCCGGTGAGGATGGAAAACACGCTTAGCCAATCCCACCAGCCGCCCGCATAGGCGCGGTCCGCGATCTCGATGCCCTGCACAAGCGCGCCAAGGGCGATGCCCTGCATGAAGGCCGCCACCAGAGAGCCGCCGAAAAATGCCGCGTCCCAGACCGGTTTCCACCGCGTCGTGCGCCAGCGATATTCAAAGGCCACACCGCGAAAGATCAGCGCCAGCAGCATCAGGGTGATCGGCATGTAAAGCGCCGGCATGACCACCGCATAGGCCAGCGGAAACACCGCGAACAACCCGCCACCGCCAAGCACCAGCCATGTTTCATTGCCGTCCCAGATCGGCGCGATGGAATTCATCATGGTCGCCTTGTCGCGCTCGCCCCTGGCGAAGGGAAACAGAATGCCGACCCCGAGGTCAAACCCGTCAAGGATCACATAGGTCAGCACCGCAAAGGCGATGATCCCGGCCCAGATAAAAGAAAGTTCAAACATGGGATTGGTCCTTATTCACCGGGGATTGCATCGGGATTGGTCTTGGTCTTGGTGGCGCGCGCGGTGCGGTTCGGTCCGTCTTTCAGGCCCAGATGCTTGGTCGCCGGGGCCATGTTCATCATCCGCAACAGATAAAACGTGCCCGCCCCGAAGATAAAGAAATAGACCACGATAAAGGCCAGCAACGAGGCCGCCACGGCCGGTGCCGCAACCGGCGCAAGGCTGTCGGAGGTGCGCAACAGGCCATAGACGGTAAAGGGCTGGCGCCCGACCTCGGTGGTGATCCAGCC
>CBDTZA010000513.1:0-1904 GCA_965364785.1 uncultured Roseovarius sp.
CGCGAAGATGACGTCTGGAGCCACAAGCAGCTTTTGAAGATCGTCAGCCATACCCCGGTTGAGGTCGAGCATTTCCATGATGTGATGGCGGTCGGCGGCTGGGGCGATGTCACCCGCACCGATATCCCGGACGGGTTGCTTTATAGCTGGTGGTCGTATCGCGCCAAGGATTGGGCGGCGGCCGATAAGGGCCGGCGGCTTGATCATGTCTGGGCCACCGGCGATATCGCCGCCTCGGCCCATTCAAGCCGCATCCTGCGCGATGTGCGCGGCTGGGAGCAACCAAGCGACCATGCCCCGGTTTTTGCAACATTTGACCTTTGAAATCGACGCAGGCTTGCGCATATAGGGGGTAAGCGAATGGAAGGAAGACAGTGATGATTGAGCTTGGCCAACCCAAAAACACCCCGGCGGCGGGCGACCTGATCAAGGATGTGTCCGAGGCCGACTTTATGACCGAGGTCGTCGAGGCGTCCCAGACCGTGCCGGTGATCGTTGATTTCTGGGCGCCGTGGTGTGGGCCGTGCAAAACCCTTGGACCGGCGCTTGAGGCGGCGGTGACAAAGGCCAAGGGTGCCGTGAAAATGGCCAAGGTCAATGTCGATGAAAACCAGATGATTGCGGGCCAGCTTCAGGTGCAATCCATCCCGACGGTTTTTGCCTTCTGGCAAGGCCAGCCGATTGATGGCTTTCAGGGCGCTGTGCCGCCCTCCGAGATTGATGCCTTTGTCGCGCGCGTGATCAAAGCGGGCGGCGGCGAGGCCGATGACGGGCTGGACGAGGCGCTGGATGCGGCCGACGAGATGCTCGAAGAGGGCGCGGCGGCCGATGCAGAGCAAACCTATGCGGCCATCGCGCAAGAGGACCCGGTTAACGTGCGCGCCTTTGCCGGCATGGCCCGTGCGCATGTTGCCCTTGGCGAGCTTGATCAGGCCGAGGCAATCCTGAACGGCGCCCCCGCCGAGATTGCCACTGCCCCCGAGCTTGAGGCCGTGCATGCCCAGATCGCCCTTGCGCGTCAGGCCGCGGATGCGGGGCCCGTGGCCGAGTTGCGCGCTGCGGTCGAGGCCGACCCGGATGATCATCAGGCGCGGTTCGATCTGGCGCAGGCGCTTTATGCCAACGGTCAGGCCGAAGCGGCGGTTGACGCATTGCTTGAGATTTTCCGCGCGGATCGCGAATGGAATGACGGGGCCGCCAAGACCCAGCTGTTCACCATTTTCGAGGCACTCAAGGCGAATGATCCGGTGGTCCTGAACGGGCGGCGCAAATTGAGCTCGATGATATTTGCCTGAGGCATTTGTCGGGCTAGGTATGGTGCATGACAAAAAACGTCGATCTGCCTGAGATTATTCCGGTTTTCCCCCTGCCGGGCGCGCTGCTTTTGCCGCGCTCGCGCTTGCCGTTGCACCTGTTCGAGCCGCGCTATCTGGCGATGCTTGAGGATGCGCTTAAAACGCCCTCGCGGCTGATCGGAATGATCCAGCCGAACCGCATTCCGGGGCGCGACGCCGGCCCCGGCCTGCACACGATCGGCTGTGTCGGGCGCGTGACGCAGTTTTCCGAGACCGAGGACGGGCGCTATATGATCACGCTCACCGGGAAGTCGCGCTTTCGCCTGCTCGAAGAGGTTGACGGCTTTACGCCCTATCGGCGCGCCAAGGTGTCCTGGGCCGGATTTGAACGCGACATGGGACCGGCGGATGACGATCCCCACTTTGATCGCGAGGGATTCATGAACCTTTTGGCGCGCTATTTCTCGTCGCGCGAGCTGGAAACCGACTGGGATTCGCTGAAAGAGGCCGAGGAGGAGCTTTTGATCAACTCGCTGTCGATGCTTCTGGGGTTCGAGCCTGAGGATAAACAGGCGCTGCTGGAGGCGCCATCGCTGAGCACGCGGCGCG
>CBDTZA010000514.1:0-1901 GCA_965364785.1 uncultured Roseovarius sp.
CGATCTTTTCCAGCCAGAGCGCCCCAATTCGCGCGGCTTTGACCTTCACCACAGGCCGACTCTTGACGCGGTGATCGCCGCGCGCGACGCCTTTGCCACGCATAAATGGAAGGCCACCGCGCTTGTGGCTGGCAAGGCCGCGGGCAACACGCCCGTGCGTGTCGACAACCCCGCCGATCCCGCCGACAGCCCCGGCACCGTCGCCACCGCCA
This sequence comes from uncultured Roseovarius sp., assembly GCA_965364785.1. GTDB lineage: Bacteria > Pseudomonadota > Alphaproteobacteria > Rhodobacterales > Rhodobacteraceae > Roseovarius. Next base: position 213 of record CBDTZA010000514.1, read on the forward strand.
GCGCCGCCGAGATCGAAACCGCTCTGTCAGCGGCCCGCCCATGGGACGCCACCCCGGCCGAGCGCGCCCGCGTTCTGAACAAGGTTGCCGACCTCTACGAGGAAAACTTTGGTGAGATTTTCGCCATTCTGTCGCGTGAGGCCGGTAAATCCATCCCCGATGCGGTGGCTGAGTTGCGCGAAGCGGTGGATTTCCTGCGCTATTACGCCGCCAACGCCCCAGAGACCCCGGCGGTTGGCGTCTTCACCTGTATCTCGCCGTGGAACTTCCCGCTGGCGATCTTCAGCGGTCAGATCGCGGCGGCGCTTGCCGCTGGCAACGCGGTTCTGTCAAAACCCGCCGAGCAAACCCCGATCATCGCGCATTTTGCGATCTCGCTGATGCACAAAGCGGGCGTGCCAAAGAACGCGATCCAGCTTTTGCCTGGTGCGGGCGATGTTGGCGCGGCGCTTACCTCTGACGCGCGCGTCGGCGGTGTGGCCTTTACCGGTTCGACCGGCACGGCAATGAAAATCCGCGCCACGATGGCCGAAAACCTGACCCCCGGCGCGCCGATGATTGCCGAAACTGGCGGTCTGAACGCGATGATCGTCGATTCCACCGCGCTGCCCGAACAGGCGGTGCAGGCCATCGTCGAATCCGCCTTTCAATCTGCCGGTCAACGCTGTTCCGCACTGCGCTGTCTTTATGTGCAGGAAGATATCGCCGAGGATTTCATCAAAATGCTCAAGGGCGCGATGGATGTGCTTTGCGTCGGTACGCCCTGGCATATCTCGACCGATTGCGGCCCGGTGATCGACGAAACCGCGCGCAAAGGCATTGCCGATCACATCCAGAAGGCCCGCGCCGAAGGCCGCCTGATGCACGAGCTGATGACCCCCAATGCGGGGACTTTCATTGCCCCCAGCCTGATCAGCATTGGCGGAATTGAAGAGTTGGAGCGGGAAATCTTTGGCCCGGTCCTGCATCTGGCGACCTTCAAGGCCAAGCATCTGGACCGCGTGATTGATGCGATCAACGCCACCGGCTATGGGCTGACCTTTGGCCTGATGACCCGGATTGATGACCGCGTGCAACACGTGACCGAGCGGGTGCATGCGGGCAACATCTATGTCAATCGCAACCAGATTGGCGCCATCGTCGGCAGCCAACCCTTTGGCGGCGAAGGTCTTTCGGGCACTGGCCCCAAGGCTGGCGGGCCGCATTACCTGACCCGCTTTACCGCGCGCCCGGCGACGCCTGCGCATGCGACTTGGTCCGGCAATATGGCGGCCAAGGACGCACAGGCCGCGCTTGAACGCACCAACGCCGTGCCCGGCACACCGCGTCAGGATATCATTCTGCCCGGGCCGACGGGTGAATCCAACCGCCTGACGACCCGCGTGCGCCCTGCCCTCTTGTGCCTTGGGCCGGGGGCCGAGGCCGCCGCCGATCAGGCCAAAGCGGTCACCGATCTGGGCGGCGTCGCCGTACAGGCCACGGGCACCCTTGACCCCAAGGCGCTTGCCACTCTCAGCGGGCTTTCGGGTGCGATCTGGTGGGGCGATGCCGACACGGCCCGCGCCTATGCCATGGCGCTCAGCCAACGCGAGGGCCCGATCCTGCCGCTGATCACCGGCATGCCCGACACCGGCCACGCCCTGCTTGAGCGCCACGTCTGCGTCGATACCACGGCTGCGGGCGGCAATG
>CBDTZA010000515.1:0-1900 GCA_965364785.1 uncultured Roseovarius sp.
TGCCAGCCGGAACGACGGGGGGCGGCGAAAAAGGTAGGGGCGGGCGATCCAACCCGGCGCCTAAAGGAAAAATACCCCGGCACACTGGCCGGGGTAGTCCAACAGGGAGGTACATGCGTTACCGCACATACAACGTATAGTAGCACACTATCATAACTTGTGGATACTACTTTGATCTTACATGGGCCTCAGAGCACCAGACGATAGCCACCGGATTCGGTGACAAGCAGGCGTGCATTGCCGGGGTCGGGCTCGATCTTCTGGCGCAGGCGATAGATATGGGTCTCAAGCGTGTGGGTCGTGACCCCCGCATTATAGCCCCAGACCTCATGCAGCAGGATATCGCGCGGCACCACGCCCTCGGTCGAGCGATAGAGGTATTTCAGGATGTTGGTCTCTTTCTCGGTCAGGCGCACTTTGCGCTCGTCCTCGGTGATCAGCATCTTCATGGCCGGCTTGAACGTATAGGGTCCAAGCTGGAACACCGCATCCTCGGATTGCTCATGCTGGCGCAGTTGTGCGCGAATCCGCGCCAGAAGCACCGGAAACTTGAACGGCTTGGTGATATAGTCATTGGCCCCCGCATCAAGGCCGAGGATCGTGTCGGCGTCGCCGTCATGTCCCGTCAGCATCATCACCGGCGCCTTGACCCCCTGCTTGCGCATCAGGCGGCACAGCTCGCGCCCGTCAGTATCCGGCAGGCCCACGTCGAGAATGACCAGATCATAGATCATATCCTTGATCTTGCTCATCGCGTCGGCGCCGCTTATGGCCTCGAACACGTCGAAATCTTCGGTCATGACCAATTGTTCGCCCAACGCTTCGCGCAGGTCGTCGTCATCGTCTATCAGTAGAATTTTTTTGACTTGTGCCATTTTGTTATTCCTCGTCCTTTGATGGAACATGAGGGACAAAGCGCCCTGCGACAAGATGTGCAACACAACATTCACGGCCACGTGTTGGTGCGAGAGGGTTTCTTTCAATTCATTACAAAACCACCTACATAAAGTTGATTGCTATCGGAAAGTTTCACCATGACCCTCGCGCCTGACATCACCGAGATCATCGCCCGCGCCCGAGCCGATCTGCGGATGGGGGTGCCTGTGGTGCTTTCGGGGCCGGAAGACGCGGCGCTGGTGATGGCGGCAGAGACGGTGGATGCGCAGCGTCTGGCCGATCTGCGCGCGCTTGGCGGAACACCGGTTCTGGCGATCACTGCGCGGCGCGCCGAGACCCTTAAAGCGCGCGCCTATGATGGCGATCTGGCGCGGGTGATCCTGCCACCCGATGCGGCCTTGTCCTGGGTTCTGGGGCTGGCTGATCCGGCGGATGACCTCAAGACCCCGATGAAAGGCCCGCTTAACTCAGAGCGTGATGGCGCGGCCGATCTGCACCGGATCGCGTTGCAGCTTGTGAAATCCGCACGGCTTTTGCCCGCAGCGCTTGTGTTACCGCTTGCGGGCGGCGCCGGGTTTGCGGCGCAAAACGGTCTGACGCTGGTCAAGGGGGATGAGGCCACGCCGCATCTTTTGCGCTCCAGCCCGCTTCACCCGGTGGTCAGTGCGCGCCTGCCGCTGGATGTATCCGAGGCCGGGCGCCTGCATATTTTTCGCCCCGAGGATGGCGGCGAAGAGCACTATGCCATTGAGATCGGCCAGCCGCCCCGCGACAGCGCGGTTCTGGCGCGGCTGCATTCGGCCTGCTTCACCGGCGATCTGATGGGCAGCCTGAAATGCGATTGCGGCCCGCAATTGCGTGGCGCTCTGGCGCAGATGGGCACCGAGGGGGCCGGTGTGTTGCTTTATCTCAATCAAGAGGGGCGCGGGATTGGCCTTGCCAACAAGATGCGCGCCTATTCGCTTCAGGATCAGGGGTTCGACACTGTTGAGGCCGACCACCG
>CBDTZA010000516.1:0-1898 GCA_965364785.1 uncultured Roseovarius sp.
CTGAGGTAATCATGACCCAGCTGCATGCCGGCGGCAAGTTTGACAGCAATTCCTACAAGGTGTCGGGTGGCCTTCACGGGGTCGGCGTTTCGGTGGTCAACGCGCTTTCGGAGTGGCTTGAACTTCGGGTCTGGCGCAATGGCAAGGAACATTACGCCAAGTTCGAGGGTGGCTTTACCACAGAGCCGCTGCGCGTGGTTGGCGATTCCAATGGTCGCAAGGGCACCGAGGTTCGCTTTCTTGCGTCGCTGGAAACCTTCTCGAACCTTGACTACATCTTTGAGACCCTCGAAAAGCGGCTGCGAGAGCTGGCCTTTCTGAATTCCGGGGTGCGGATCATCCTGCGCGATGAACGCCCAACCGAGCCGCTTGAAACCAACCTGATTTATGAAGGCGGGGTCAAAGAGTTCGTCAAATATCTTGACCGTCACAAGACCCCCGCCATGCCAGAGCCGATTTTCATCACCGGCGAACGCGATGATATTGGTGTCGAAGTGGCGATGTGGTGGAACGACAGCTATCACGAGACGGTCCTGCCCTTTACCAACAACATCCCACAGCGCGACGGCGGCACCCATATGGCGGGCTTTCGTGGCGCTCTGACCCGCACGATCAACAACTATGCCCAAAGCACCGGGATCGCGCGCAGGGAGAAGATAAGCTTTACCGGCGATGACGCCCGTGAGGGGCTTACCTGTGTGCTGTCGGTCAAAGTGCCTGACCCCAAGTTTTCCAGCCAGACCAAGGATAAACTGGTCAGCTCCGAGGTGCGCCCGGCGGTTGAGGGGCTGGTGAATGAAAAGCTGGCCGAATGGTTCGAGGAAAACCCGAGCGTCGCCAAGGTGGTGGTCGGCAAGATCATCGAGGCCGCCCATGCCCGCGAAGCCGCCCGCAAGGCGCGCGACCTGACCCGCCGCAAAAACCCGATGGATGTGAACTTTCTGGCCGGCAAACTCAAGGATTGCTCATCCAAGGACCCGTCGAAAACCGAACTGTTCCTCGTCGAGGGTGATAGCGCCGGCGGCTCTGCCCAAACCGGCCGTGATCGCGGCACGCAGGCGGTTTTGCCTCTGCGTGGCAAGATCCTCAACGTCGAGCGCGCGCGGTTTGACCGCATGCTGGGCAGCCAGGAGATCGGCAACCTTGTGATGGCGCTTGGCACCGGGATCGGGCGGGATGAATTCGACATCTCAAAGTTGCGCTACCATAAGATCGTGATCATGACCGACGCTGACGTTGACGGCGCCCATATCCGCACGCTGTTGCTGACGTTCTTTTACCGGCAGATGCCTGCGCTGATCGAGGGGGGCTTTCTCTATATCGCCCAGCCGCCGCTTTATAAGGTGATGCGCGGCAAATCCGAGGTTTACCTCAAGGACCAGGCCTCGCTTGAGGATTACCTGATTTCCCAAGGCACCGCAGATGCGGTGTTGCGGCTTGGCTCTGGCGAGGATATCACCGGCCCCGATCTTGTGCGCGTGGTCGAAGAGGCGCGGCAGGCGAAACGTATTCTCGAAGCCTTCGCAACCCATTACCCGCGCCACATCCTTGAACAGGCCGCAATTGCCGAGGCGTTTCTGGCCGGGCGCGCCGATGCCGATTTGCAGGGCGTGGCCGATACGGTTGCCGCGCGGCTTGACCTGATTTCCAGCGAGTACGAACGCGGCTGGCAAGGCCGCCCGACACAGGATCAGGGCATTCGCCTGACCCGCACGGTGCGCGGTGTCGAAGAGATGCGCACCCTTGACGGGCCCGTCCTGCGTGGCGGTGAGGCGCGCAAGTTGGGCAAGATGACCCAGACCCTGCGCGAGGTTTACCGCGAACCCGCCACCTTGATGCGCAAAGACCGCTCGCAAGCGATCTATGGGCCGCTGGACCTGCTTGATGCAATCCTGAAA
>CBDTZA010000517.1:0-1894 GCA_965364785.1 uncultured Roseovarius sp.
GCTTGCGAAAGCACATAGGTATTGGCCGTGGTCGAGGGGCCAAAGCTTACCTCGTCGCTGGCCACGCCAAGCATCAAAGCCAGGCGCGCGCGCGCCTCGTCCATTTCTTCGCCCGCAAGGCGGCTTGCCTCATAAGGGCCGTAGGGCTGAACCTTGCGTTGACGATAAAAGCGTTCAAGCCGGGCAATCACCGGCGCGCAGGTATAGGACCCGCCTGCATTCTCGAAAAACGCCTGCCCCTGCAAGGACGGCTCGGCAAATGCCGGAAACTGGGCTCGCACAAAATCAATATCCAATGTCACCGCAATATCCCCCTTGGGCTTTATAATTGCCTGCACAAAACTACAAAGCCCCCCGGCACGCAAGCATCGGGGGCAATGATCGTCGTTTTTGAAGGGCGGCGTCAGAGGCCGCAGCGCTCGCCTTGCCCCCCGGAAGGCCCACACACACGGCAAAACCCTGGCAACCGGTCCCGGCAGAATCGCACAGGCCCGGCCAGCCGTGCGGATATTGGAAGCGGTCGCGAAAACTTCAGCGATCCTGTGCAACGCTAAAGCCAAGCTGAATTGCAGCCCGCACCGCGCCCAATAGCCCGCAAAAACCGTCGCAAATCGATGGTCGAGCGCCGTATTTCCGGCCCTCGATGCACACTGCGCTGTGAGACACTCTTGCAATGGGGCGAAAGGCCGCATTTTGCGCAACCTCCGCTCAGACCCGCGCCACGATGGTCCGCCCCCAAACCAAAGAGAACCGGAACAGGGAAAAGTCACAAATGAGTATCAAACCACCCTTTACCAATTTGGAGATCAAGACCGCTCCATCGGGTTTTTACGAGGGCTATAGCCTTCCGATCGCGCTTATTTCCAAAACGGCCATGGTGCTTTTGGTGATCTGGGCGCTGGTCTTTCCGCTGAATGCCAATGCAACGCTTTCAAGCCTGAACGGGAAGTTGCTGGAAGGCTTCAACAGCTTCTATATCATCGCCACCGGCGGTTTCGCCTTTTTCCTCTTTATCGTGGCGCTGATCCCGGCCACAGGCCGACGCCTGATGGGACGCGAAGGCGAAGCGCCAGAATTTTCCAATTTCTCATGGTTCTCGATGATGTTCGGCGCGGGTCTGGGTGTGGGCCTTATGGTCTTTGCCACCGCCGAGCCGCTTGGCCTCTGGGGATCAAACCCCGTTGTTGTCGCAGGCGACGTCGAGGGCAATACCCTCGAGGCGGTGACCTCGGCCTATCGCTATACCTTCGCGCATTACGGCTTTCATGCCTGGGCGATCTATGTGGTGACCGGTCTTAGCCTTGCCTATTACGCCTATACCCGCGACATGCCGCTGACGATCCGCTCGGCGCTGACGCCCATTTTTGGGCGTGCGGCAAACGGTATTCTGGGTGATGTGGTCGATATCCTGGGCGTTGTGGCCACCATTCTTGGGGTCTCAGTAACCATCGGCTTTGGCGTGTCGCAATTCGTTGACGGGGTTTACGCCGTCACCGGCATGGAATGGCTGATGAATTCCGAAGGCGACACCCCGAAACCCTCGACCGTGGGTCTGATTGCCGCGCTTCTGGCGATCATGGGCATGTCGATCATGTCGGCGGTCTCGGGCGTTGGGCGCGGGATCAAATACCTGTCAAACCTCAATCTGGTGCTGTCGTTCATCCTGCTTATGGTGTTCGTGATCTTTGGCTCTTTCGCCTTTGCGATGACCAAATACGCCACCGCTTTCGTGGATTACATCCTGCATTTCGTGTCGCTGTCGTTCAACGCCTATGGGCCGTTGTCGTCCGACGCATTTACCGCCGCCCTGCCCGCCGAGGCCGCACCGCTTGCCGGGGATCTGTTTGGGGGTGCCACCAATGCCTGGGGCAGCTATGCAGGCTTTTCCGATGGG
>CBDTZA010000518.1:0-1887 GCA_965364785.1 uncultured Roseovarius sp.
CGCGCGCCTGATGTTCGAGGTGCTTGACGGGCTGACGGGTGTCTGGCCTGCCGGGCAGATCGGTCTGCGCCTGTCGCCGTTTTCGGCGGCCAATAATGCCGAGGATAGCGATCCCGATGCGACCTTTGGCTATGTGGTCGAGCGGCTTAACGACTATCCGCTGGCCTATCTGCACCTGATTGAAGGACAAACCGGGGGCGATCGCAATGGCGGCTTTGACAAGCTGCGCGCGCTTTGGCGTGGGACCTATATGGCCAATAACGGTTATGATCGCGATCTGGCCATGGCGCGGGTCGATGCGGGCAAAGTTGATCTTGTGGCCTTTGGGCGGCCCTTTATTGCTAATCCCGATCTGGTCGAGCGGTTGCGCCTTGATGCGCCGCTTAACGAGGGCGATGGTGACACCTATTATGGCGGCGGACGAGAGGGGTATACCGATTACCCAAGCCTTGACGCGGCCTGAACCGGTCCTGGGCGACCCTTGAAAACGTCCATTTCATGCCGCGCCCGGTGCCTGGGCGCGGCATTTGCGTCAAAACCCGGCTATTGTGCCCTTGCCCCCACGGACGCGGGCGGGCATTCTGGGGCACGCGTGTTGAAATCAGGGGCGGTGCGCCCCAAATTAAGACCAGTGAAACGGAGAAGGCCGGGGTTGCTGCTTAGTCAGGACCAGTGCCTTTTTGCCAAGAACAGGAAATGATGATGCAAGAACCCCTTAACGCCTCTTACCCGGTGTTGCCGCTGCGCGATATTGTGGTTTTCCCGCATATGATCGTGCCGCTTTTCGTGGGACGTGAAAAATCCGTCCGCGCGCTGGAAGAGGTGATGCAGGACGATAAACAAATTCTGCTGAGCAGTCAGATTGACCCGGGCATTGATGATCCGGATGAGAGCGGGATTTACCGTGCCGGTGTTCTTGCCAATGTGCTGCAACTGCTCAAGCTGCCCGATGGCACCGTCAAGGTGCTTGTCGAGGGGGTGGCACGGGTGCGGATCACCGAATACCTTGAGAATGGCGATTTCTTTGAAGCGCGCGCCGAGTATCTGACCGAGATGCCGGGCGATGCCACCACCATCGAGGCGCTGCTGCGCACGGTGGGGGATGAGTTTGCGCGCTATGCCAAGGTGAAAAAGAACATTCCCGACGAAGCGCTTGCCGCCGTGACCGACTCTGACGAGCCCGCAAAGCTGGCCGATCTGGTGGCCGGGCATCTTGGCATCGAGGTCGACAAAAAGCAGGACCTGCTTGAAACGCTGAGCGTGAGCGAGCGCCTGGAAAAGGTCTATGGCCTGATGCAGGGCGAAATGAGCGTTCTGCAGGTCGAGAAAAAGATCAAGACCCGCGTCAAATCCCAGATGGAGCGCACACAGCGCGACTATTATCTGAATGAGCAGATGAAGGCCATTCAGAAGGAATTGGGCGACGGCGAAGAGGGCGAAGGCGAAATCGCCGAGCTTGAGGCCAAGATCAGTGAGACCAAGCTTTCGAAAGAGGCGCGCGAAAAGGCTGATGCCGAGCTTAAGAAGCTCAAGAACATGAGCCCGATGAGCGCCGAGGCGACCGTGGTGCGCAACTATCTTGACTGGATGCTGTCCATTCCATGGGGCGTGAAGAGCCGGGTCAAGAAAGACCTCGCCCGCGCGCAGGGCGTGCTGGATACCGATCACTATGGTCTGGATAAGGTCAAGGAGCGGATCGTTGAATATCTTGCGGTGCAACAGCGTTCCAAAAAGCTCAAAGGTCCGATCATGTGCCTTGTCGGCCCGCCGGGTGTGGGTAAGACCAGCCTCGGCAAATCGGTTGCACGGGCCACGGGGCGCGAATTCATCCGCATCTCGCTTGGCGGCGTGCGCGACGAGTCTGAAATTCGCGGTCACCGCCGGACT
>CBDTZA010000519.1:0-1869 GCA_965364785.1 uncultured Roseovarius sp.
GTGGCACTGAAAAGCTGATGGAAAGCCGCACCTACCTGCAAAACCTGCCGTATTTCGACCGGCTGGATTATGTGGCGCCGATGAATCAGGAGCATGCCTGGTGTCTGGCGATCGAGCGGCTGACCGGGGTCGAGGTGCCGCGCCGCGCGAGCCTCATTCGGGTGTTGTATTCAGAGATCGGCCGTATCCTGAGCCACCTCTTGAACGTGACCACGCAAGCGATGGATGTCGGCGCGCTGACGCCGCCGCTCTGGGGCTTTGAAGAGCGCGAAAAGCTGATGGTGTTTTACGAACGGGCCTGCGGCGCGCGCCTTCATGCGGCTTATTTCCGGCCCGGCGGCGTGCATGTGGATCTGCCCGATGACCTGATCGACGATATCGAGACATGGGCCAATGAATTCCCCGTCGTTCTGGGCGATATTGACGGACTTTTGACCGAAAACCGCATTTTCAAACAGCGCAACGCCGATATCGGCGTGGTGAGTGAGCAAGAGGCGCTTGACTGGGGCTTTTCGGGCGTGATGGTGCGCGGTTCTGGCATGGCCTGGGATTTGCGCCGCGCGCAGCCCTATGAATGCTATGACGAATTCGAGTTTCAGATTCCCGTCGGCAAGCACGGTGATTGCTATGACCGCTATCTGTGCCGGATGGAGGAAATGCGCCAATCGGTTCTGATCATCCATCAGGCGATTGAAAAGCTGCGCGCCCCCGAGGGGCAGGGCGATGTGCTTGCCCGTGGCAAGATCACGCCGCCCAAGCGTGGTGAGATGAAAACCTCGATGGAGGCGCTCATTCACCACTTCAAGCTTTATACCGAAGGCTTTCACGTGCCCGCAGGCGAGGTTTATGCCGCCGTCGAGGCGCCCAAAGGCGAGTTTGGCGTCTACCTTGTGGCCGATGGCAGCAACAAACCCTACCGCGTCAAAATCCGCGCGCCGGGCTTTTTGCATCTTCAGGCGATGGATCATATTGCCAGCGGTCATCAGCTGGCCGATGTGGCGGCGATCATCGGAACGATGGATGTCGTCTTTGGGGAGATTGACCGCTAATGACGCTCACAACCCTTGCCATAGCGCTTTCGGGCGCGGGGGCGCTGGTGACGGGGGCGCTTGCGTTCCTGTTCCTGCGTGATCCGGTGGCAGGGTTGGCGCAGACCACGCACCGGGCCGAGAAACTGCCCGAGGTGATGGCGGATCGCTATGTTGGCATGCTTGTCCTGGCGATCGGCGCGACGTTTTACGGTGATCTCAAGGTGATTGCGGTGCTGTTTGCGGTGTTTGCCTATACCGGATTTCACGACGCCTGGATTTACGCGCGCGGCGGTTTTCCGATTGCCAAACATGTCAGCGCCGGCGTGGCAGGGATGATCGTTTCGATAGTGGCCATGATTGCAATGGGGCAGGGTGCATGATGAGAAAAGTGATTTTTGGTCTGGCTCTGGCGGCGATGCCCGCCCTGGCGCAGGCAGAAACCGTAAGCTCCGAGCGGATCGAAGCGTTTGTCGCGGTCATGGCCGAGAACGGCTGTCGGATGTCGCCGTACCGCGCCGACAAGATCATGCCCGAGGCCGGGTTTGACGATAAGACCGAAACCAAGGCGATCACCGAACGCCTGATCCTGGAAGAGCGCGCGCGCATCATGGATGGGCAATTGGTTGTGTTTGGTGGCGTCTGTGGCGGTCAGCTTGATTACTCGGGCCGCGAGCGGTTCTTTGCGGCAATGGCCGACAACAACTGTGCGATGACCACCAAAGAGGCGCCTGCCTTGTTGGGCCGTGTCGGCGTCGAGATGCCGGAAGTGCGCCTGTTGATGGAAAAGATGTTGCGGATGAGCGAAGTGCGCCTGTCGGAGGACGAAAAGGCGGTCTAC
>CBDTZA010000520.1:0-1860 GCA_965364785.1 uncultured Roseovarius sp.
CAAATGGGATGAGGCAACGGCGGTTCTGGTTGGCGATGCCCTGCAATCGCTGGCGTTTGAGCTGGTTACCCATCCCGAGGGTGCAGAGGCCGCCGAAATTCGCGCCGATCTGGCGCTTAGCCTTGCGCGCGCTGCCGGTGGTCAGGGAATGGTTCTTGGTCAAGCACTTGATATCGCAGCGGAAACCGCGCCGACCCCTCTGACGCTTGAGGAAATCACCACGTTGCAGGCGGGCAAAACCGGTGCTCTGATCACCTGGGCCGCGACCGCAGGCGCGCGAATGGGACAGGGCGATCTGACCCCGCTGACGCGTTATTCACAGGCGCTTGGCCTGGCCTTTCAGATCCAGGACGATGTGATCGACGTCACCGGCGATGCGGCGCAGGTTGGCAAGGCGGTGGGCAAGGATGCCGCCGCTGGCAAGGCCACCTTCGTGTCGCTTCTCGGGCTTGACGGTGCGCGCGCCGAGGCAAGGTCGCTTGTTGACGCGGCCTGTGATGCACTATCTTGCTATGGCGACAAGGCCGACACCTTGCAGCAGCTTGCGCGCTTCGTTATCTCGCGCCAGACCTGAGTTTCACCCCGCGAGGAGGGGCCCCGTAATGCCGAACCGCCCAGACACACCGCTGCTTGATCAGGTCGCCACGCCGGCCGATCTTAAACGGTTCTCGGATTCTCAGCTGACCCAGCTGGCGCATGAGTTGCGCGCCGAGACGATTTCGGCGGTCTCTGAAACCGGCGGACATCTTGGCGCCGGGCTTGGCGTGGTCGAATTGACCGTTGCGCTGCATGCGGTGTTTGATGCGCCGCGCGACAAGATCATCTGGGATGTCAGCCACCAATGCTATCCCCACAAGATACTGACCGGGCGGCGCGACCGTATCCGCACCATTCGCCAAAAAGGCGGGTTGAGCGGCTTCACCAAGCGCAGCGAGAGCGTCTATGACCCGTTTGGCGCCGCCCATAGCTCGACCTCGATCAGTGCCGCGCTTGGCTTTGCCGTGGCGCGTGATCTTGGCGGCAATTGCCCGACCGGGCATGGCGATGCGATTGCGGTAATCGGCGATGGCGCGATGAGCGCCGGCATGGCGTTCGAGGCGATGAACAACGCAGGCCACCTCAAAAAGCGCCTGATCGTCATTCTCAACGACAATGAAATGTCCATCGCCCCGCCCGTTGGCGCGCTGTCCTCATATCTCTCGCGGCTTTATGCGGGTGAGCCGTTTCAGGAATTCAAGGCCGCAGCCAAGGGCGCCGTGTCGCTGTTGCCGCCGCCCTTTCAGGAAGGGGCGCGGCGCGCCAAGGAAATGCTCAAGGGGCTCGCGGTGGGCGGCACCCTGTTTGAAGAGCTGGGTTTTTCCTATGTCGGCCCGATTGACGGGCATGACATGCAACAGCTTTTGCCGGTCCTGCGCACGGTGCGCCAACGGGCCACCGGGCCGATTCTCATTCATGTGCTGACCAAAAAGGGCAAGGGCTATGGCCCGGCCGAAAGCGCGCGCGATGGCGGTCATGCCACGGCCAAATTCGATGTCCTCACCGGCAAGCAGAAAAAGACGCCCTCGAACGCGCCAAGCTATACCCGCGTCTTTGCCGACGCTTTGTTGTCAGAGGCGGCGCGCGACGACAAGATATGCGCGGTCACGGCGGCGATGCCCGATGGCACCGGGCTCGATCTTTTCGCCAGCCGCCACCCGTCGCGCTGTTTCGATGTTGGCATCGCCGAGCAGCACGCGGTGACCTTTTCGGCCGGGCTTGCGGCGGGGGGCCTCAAGCCGTTCTGCGCGCTGTATTCGACGTTTTTGCAGCGCGGCTATGATCAGATCGTGCATGACGTGGCAATTCAGCGCCTGCCGGTGC
>CBDTZA010000521.1:0-1859 GCA_965364785.1 uncultured Roseovarius sp.
CGGCATGCAGACCCTGCTGTTCTTGGCCTTCTTTGCCAGCTTTGCGGTCAAGTTGCCGATGTGGCCGGTGCACACCTGGTTGCCCGATGCCCACGTGCAGGCCCCGACGGCAGGGTCGGTCGTTCTGGCGGCGATCCTGCTTAAGATGGGGGGCTATGGTCTGTTGCGCTTTTCCCTGCCAATGTTCCCGGTCGGGGCAGAGGTTCTGACGCCGCTGGTGCTATGGATGTCGGCGATTGCGATTGTCTATACGTCGCTGGTGGCGCTTGCGCAGGAAGACATGAAAAAGCTGATTGCTTATTCATCCGTGGCACACATGGGTTATGTCACCATGGGCATCTTTGCCGCCAACCAGCAGGGCATTGACGGCGCGATTTTCCAGATGATCAGCCACGGCTTTATCTCGGGCGCGCTGTTTCTTTGCGTCGGTGTGATCTATGACCGCATGCACACCCGTGATATTGACGCCTATGGCGGTCTGGTGAACCGGATGCCGGCCTATGCGCTGATCTTCATGTTCTTCACCATGGCCAATGTCGGCCTGCCGGGCACGTCGGGCTTTGTCGGCGAGTTTCTGACCCTGGTCGGAGTTTTCCAGGTCAACACCTGGGTGGCGGCGGTGGCGACCACCGGCGTGATCCTGTCGGCGTCCTATGCGCTGTGGCTTTATCGCCGGGTGGTGTTGGGCGATCTGATCAAGGAAAGCCTGAAAACCATCACCGACATGAGCAAACGCGAGCGGGCAATCTTTGCGCCGCTGGTGGTGATGACGCTGCTGCTGGGGGTTTATCCCCGGCTGGTCACCGATATCACCGGCCCCTCTGTCGAGGCGCTGATTTCCAACTATGAGACGGCACAGGCCGTGGCGCAGAGCGCCACGCAGGTTGCCGAAACCTCGCATTGAACCGGAGGCCCTGAAGATGCAGGCTGATCTGACTGTTATCCTGCCCGAGATCGTGATCTCGGTCTATTCATTGGTCGCCCTTTTGCTGGTGACCTATACGGGCAAGGACAAGATGGCGGGCATGCTGGTCTGGCTGACCGCTGCGCTGTTCGTTGTTATGGCGCTTTGGATTGGCGCCACCGGAAGCGGCACCCGCACCGCCTTTGACGGCATGTTCAATGACGATGGCTTTGCCCGCTTTGCCAAGGTGACGATCCTTCTGTCGGCGGCCGCCGTTCTGGTGCTGGGGCAGGAATATATGTCGCGGCGCGATATCCTGCGGTTTGAATATCCCATCCTGATCGCCCTGTCGGCGGTTGGCATGATGGTGATGGTCAGTGCCGGCGATCTGATGGCGCTTTACATGGGGCTCGAGCTGCAATCGCTGGCGCTTTATGTGGTGGCATCCCTGCGTCGGGACAGTGCCAAATCGACCGAGGCGGGCCTCAAGTATTTCGTGCTTGGCGCGCTCAGCTCTGGTTTGCTGCTTTACGGCGCGTCGCTGACCTATGGCTATGCCGGCACCACGCTGTTTTCCGGCATCATTGCCGCGGCTGACGGGCAGGCGCCGATTGGTCTTTTGATCGGTCTGGTTCTGGTGATCTCGGGTCTGGCGTTCAAGATTTCGGCGGTGCCGTTCCATATGTGGACGCCTGATGTCTATGAAGGCTCGCCCACGCCGGTCACCGCCTTCTTCGCCACCGCCCCCAAGATGGCCGCAATGGCGCTGTTCGCGCGGGTCGTGCATGACGCCTTTGGCGGTGTGGTCGGCGACTGGCAACAGGTGCTGGCGGCGCTCAGCCTGTTGTCGATGTTCCTCGGCGCTGTGGCGGCGATTGGCCAGACCGATATCAAGCGTCTGATGGCCTATTCATCCATCGCGCATATGGGCTATGCCCTGATGGGGTTGGCCTCG
>CBDTZA010000522.1:0-1846 GCA_965364785.1 uncultured Roseovarius sp.
GACGACGAACAGACCTTCCGCAAGCCGACCAAGGCACGCCCGCTTCAGATTGCCGTGGTCGGGCGCCCGAATGCCGGTAAATCGACGCTGATCAACAAGATCCTCGGCGAGGATCGCCTGTTGACCGGCCCCGAGCCGGGCATCACCCGCGACGCGATTTCGCTGGCCCTCGACTGGGACGGGCTTCCGGTGCGGATTTTTGACACGGCCGGCATGCGCAAAAAGGCGCGGATTCAGGAAAAACTTGAAAAGCTCTCGGTCTCTGACGGGCTTCGGGCGGTGAAATTTGCCGAGGTGGTGATCGTGCTGCTGGATGCCGAGATTCCGTTTGAACAACAGGATTTGCGGATTGCTGATCTGGCCGAACGTGAAGGCCGTGCGGTGATCGTGGCGGTGAACAAATGGGATGTCGAGCCCGAGAAACAGGAAAAGCTGCGCAATCTGCGCGAGGCGTTTGAGCGGCTTTTGCCACAGCTGCGCGGCGCGCCGCTTGTGACCGTCTCGGCCAAGACCGGCAAGGGGCTGGATCGGCTGCGCGAGGCGGTTGAAAAGGCCTATGATGTCTGGAACCGCCGGGTTACCACCGCACAGCTTAACCGCTGGCTGACCGGCATGCTGGAACAGCACCCGCCCCCCGCACCGGGCGGCAAACGCATCAAGATGCGCTATATGACCCAGGCCAAGACCCGCCCGCCGGGCTTTGTGGTGATGTGTTCGCATCCCGACAAACTGCCTGAAAGCTATTCGCGCTATCTTGTGAACGGATTGCGGACCGATTTCGACATGCCGGGCACGCCGATCCGCCTTTATATGCGAAGCCAGTCGGACAAGAACCCCTATAAAGCCAAGAAAAAGGCTGGCCCCTCAAGCCTGCGCAAGCATCTGGGTAAACCCCCGAAACCATAGGGTGGTGCCCTGCGGGGAGCCAATGCAGTATAAAGTTCGGGATATTTTCTCTTGCAATCTCGTCGGCATTAACGATGGTTAATGCAATTCTCGGGGGACAGAGATTATGACGAACTTGATTTTGACACTAGCATTGCTCATAGTGAGCACTGCGGTGGCCGTTGCCCGGCCCAATATTGCATTGCCGGTGACCACAATAATAACAGAGTTCGATCATGGCGGGGGATGCCGCAAAAGCTCGCCTCGCGGGCAGTGCTGCCATATGGAGAAAAAGACAGGGAAGGTGCATTGCCACTGATCTGAATGATCAGGCGTGGCGCAGGGCGCGCCAGCCGCGCCATGTGATGATCGCGGTGGCGGCTATGCCTGCCACGCAGACCGCAATCACCGGCACATTGCCTGTCTCAAGGTTGCGCACGATCACCCCAACAAGGGCCCAGCCGACGCCAAAGGCATAGCTAAGCGTGCCGGGCCGGATCACCAGAACGCCTAGCGTGATCGCCAGGGCCAGCCCGAGCATCGCAAGCGCCGCCGTCTGCGCGCTCACGATCCCATAGCCCCCAAGCACCAGCCCAAGGGCGACGCAACTCGCCGCTGTGAGCCAGCCGGCATAAAGCCCGATTGACCCTTCAAGCCAGACCCGATCCCGGTAATGCGCCCGCAACAGCGCCCAAAGCGCGCCCGCCAGCATGACCCAGATCATCACTGTAGCCCAGAGAACATGCACCTGCGCCACCGGAATCCAGAAGATGCCCACCCCGAGGCTAAGCATCAGAGGCAGGCGCACGCGCTGCCAGTCGGTCGCAACTGTGCGCCAGAAAAGCCCATAGCCCGCACCGAGGATCAGCCAGAGGTAAATCAGGCCCCAAAGCGCAAAGGCATAGCCCGCAGGCTGCACCGGCGGGGTGATCTGCGGGACCGGAAACTGATCCGGGCGAAA
>CBDTZA010000523.1:0-1845 GCA_965364785.1 uncultured Roseovarius sp.
TGCGGCCTATAAATACCGCGGCAAGACCTATCGCTTTGTGGTCAATGGCCGCACCGGACAGGTGCAGGGCGAACGCCCCTACTCGGCCTGGAAGATCTTCTTTGCCGTGCTTGTCGGGGCTGTCATTGCGGCGGCTGTGGGCTATGTGGTGGCACTCAACCAGGGGGAATTCTAAGCGATGCGATCGAGCTGCAATATCCAGATCGTATCGGCCCATGCCGGGGGCGAGGTCGGCGATGTCATCACCGGCGGCGTGGCCCCGCCGCCCGGCGCGACCATGTGGGAAAAATCCCGCTTTATCGCGCGTGATGATCAATTGCGCCAATTCGTGCTGAACGAGCCGCGCGGCGGGGTGTTTCGCCATGTGAACCTGCTTGTGCCGCCCGTTGATCCGCGCGCCGATATGGGCTTTATCATCATGGAGCCCGCCGATACCCCGCCGATGTCCGGCTCGAACACGATCTGCGTCGCGACCGTTCTTCTGGAAACCGGCATATTGGCGATGTCCGAACCTGAAACGCGCCTTACCCTTGAGGCCCCGGGCGGCCTTGTGGCGGTGCGCGCTGACTGCGCGGGCGGCAAGGTGACCCGCATCCATCTGCAAAACCTGCCCTCGTTTGCCGCACGTCTTGACGCGGTGCTTGACGTGCCGGGGCTGGGCGCGATCACGGTTGATACCGCCTTTGGCGGCGATAGTTTCGTGGTGGTCGATGCCCCTGCCCTCGGGCTTGACCTCAACCCCGACATGGCCCGCCACCTGGCAGAGCTTGGCACCCGCATCAGTGCTGCCGCGACCGAGCAACTTGGCTTTCACCACCCGGATAATCCCGACTGGCGCCACATCTCATTCTGCTTGTTCGCCACCGCGCCCGAGCGCTGCGAAACCGGCCTTATGGCGCAACACGCGGTGGCGATCCGCCCCGGCAAGATTGACCGTTCGCCCACCGGCACGGCCCTGTCGGCGCGCATGGCGATTTTGCATGCGCGCGGGCAAATGGCGGTCGGGGATCGCTATAGCGCCATCTCGCTAATCGGGTCGCGGTTTGACGGCACTATCGTTAACACGTTAGAGATGAGCGACACCGCCGCGATCCTGCCCGAAATCTCGGGGCAGGCCTGGATCACCGGGACGCACACCCTGATGCTTGACCCCGACGATCCCTGGCCGCTTGGCTATCGCCTCTCTGATACATGGCCCGGCGCGCAGGAGGCCCCGCAATGACCGATGATTTCACCAGCCTGCGCAAGACGCTTGAGGCGCGCTATTCCTGCCGCGCCTTTCGCCCCGATCCGGTGCCCGATGAGACCCTCCAACAAATCGTCATGGCCGCAGGTCGCGCGCCCTCCTGGTGCAACGCTCAACCCTGGAAGGCGACGATCACCCGTGGTGGCGAGACCGCGCGCTTTCGCGACGCCCTGCTCGCGGCGCTCGAGCGCGACAAACCGGCCCCCGACCTGCCCTGGCCCGAAAGCTATCCCGGTGCCCACGGTGCGCGCCGTCTTGAATGCGGGCTGCAACTCTACGAGGCCGTGGGCATCGCGCGCAACGACCGCGCCGCGCGGACCGAACAATCGCTGCAAAACTATCACTTCTTTGGCGCGCCACACATCGCCATCATCCACTCCGAGGCGGCCCTTGGTTCCTACGGCGCGATGGATACCGGCGGCTTTATCACCGCCTTCACGCTGGCCGCCACGGCGCTTGGGTTGGGCAGTATCGCCCAGGCCTCGGTCGCGGCCTATGCGCCGATGATCCGGACGCATTTCGACCTGCCCGAAAGCCGCCTGATCCTCTGCGCGATCTCCTTTGGCTGGCCCGATCCTGACCACCCCGCCAATACCTTT
>CBDTZA010000524.1:0-1844 GCA_965364785.1 uncultured Roseovarius sp.
CTTCCTCACCGGCTCTGGCCGCACCGTGGCCGAACGGCTGGCCGAATTCGAAATGCACCGGATTGATCTCAGCCAGGGCGCGGTTCTTGAAAAGGGCTGTGTCTATGTGGTGCCTCTGATGGAGGGTCTGAACCTTCCCGAGAGCGTTCAGGCGGTGGCCAATGCCAAATCCTCGACCGGGCGGCTTGATCTGCTGACGCGGATGATTACCGATGGCGGTGTCGAATTTGACCGCGTGCCGCCGGGGTATCAAGGTCCGCTCTACGCCGAGATCTGCCCGCGCTCCTTCTCGGTGCTGGTGCGCCCCGGCATGCGCCTCAATCAGATCCGCTTTCGCCAGGGCCACGCGACGCTCGATGATGCCGCCCTGCGCGCGCTGCACAGCGCGAGCCCGCTGGTTGATGGCACCGCCGTGATCGACGAAGGCTTGGGCTTTTCCGTTGATCTGCGCCCCAGCGACAGTACCCTTGTCGGCTATCGCGCCAAACCGCATACCGGGGTGATCGATCTTGAGCGGATCGGGTATTACGACCCGGCTGAATATTGGGAAGAGGTCCACGCCGAGGCGGGCCATATCATCCTTGATCCCGGCGCCTTCTATATTCTGGTCAGCCGCGAGGCGGTGCATATCCCGCCCGAATATGCCGCTGAAATGGCACCCTATGTGGCCATGGTGGGGGAATTCCGGGTACATTACGCGGGCTTTTTCGATCCCGGCTTTGGTCATGACGCGGCCGGCGGCACCGGATCACGCGGCGTGCTCGAGGTGCGTTGTCACGAGGCGCCCTTCGTGCTGGAACATGGCCAGATTGTCGGGCGGCTGGTCTATGAAAAAATGGATGAGGTCCCCGATCAGCTCTATGGCGCGGGGATTGCCTCAAACTATCAGGGTCAGGGCCTCAAGCTCAGCAAGCATTTCAAAAGCTAGTCGCGCCTCAGAACCGCCCCACCTTGCGGCCAAGCTTCATCGCCTGACGGCTACGCTGCACGGTTTTGCCACCGTCGGGACCGGGGGCTGCATCGCCGCTGCGGCCCATCTTTTTGCCGACCGCATCCATGCCGGCGTTCACGCCACTGCGCAACAGGCGGCGCATGACCATGCGCATCACCATTGTGATAATCTGATTGACGTTCATTGCGTCGCTTCCTTTGTCTGCCTCTTCGCATGACATAACACAGAAAGGTGCAATTTTCAGGGCACCCCGAAAAATTTTATTGAAAACGGCGCCTGCCCGCCTTCTTCTTGGTCAAAATACTCCCGCCGGAGGCGCCGACATCTGCCACAACGCGCCATGGCCCGACCGCTCATGCGCAACAAAAGCTTGCATCCCAAAGGCGGCGCATTCATGCATCAGGAATGACACAAAGCAGCGGCCCCTCCTCAAATTCCTTAACAGCCCTCGGCTGGTCGGCGGCTTTTGGCGATCAGGTGACACCAGATGAGACCGGGCTTGCCCCGATGCGCATCGCGACCGTACACCGCTCGCGGGTCACCGCCTTTTCGGCCTCGGGTGCCGTCAAGCTAAACCTGCCCGCCCATGCCAGCACGACAGATTTCGCCGTTGGCGATTGGGTTCTGGTCGACCCCGAGACCGATACCGTCACCCGGCGGCTTGAACGGCGCTCATTGTTGCGACGGCGCACCGAAGGCACCCGCGCGCCACAGCTGATTGCCGCCAATATCGACACCCTCTTTATCGTCACCTCCTGCAATGCCGATTTCAACCCGGCCCGTCTTGAACGCTACCTTGCCCTTGCCAATGAGGCCGGCACGACGCCGGTGATCCTGTTGACCAAGGCCGATTTGGTGGAGCCTGTTCCCATGGCAACTGCGGTTACGTTTC
>CBDTZA010000525.1:0-1842 GCA_965364785.1 uncultured Roseovarius sp.
TAGGGCCGGCATATATCAAGGGGAACCTGACAAAGGAAGCCCGACGATGAGCCAAGAGACGCCAGACCTGCCGCCCGCCGCGCAACGCGCCCTTGCCGAGGCCGAAGAACGCCGCCAAAAGACCAAAAGCATGGAAATGCCGAAAGAGCTTGGCGGGCGAAACGGCCCCGAGCCGGTACGCTATGGTGATTGGGAGAAAAAGGGGATCGCGGTCGATTTCTGATCGCAGTTGGGCATTTCACGGGCCTGTGGTTCAGCGCAGATAAAGATCGGCAAACCTGCCGCTGCCCTGATCCGAGATAAAGCGCAGCGTGCTGCCCTGCACTTTCACAGCCTGGCAGTTTGGCCCCAGATCACGGGTGCCCCAAAAGAGATCACGACAGAAATAGCCCTTGCTCCAACGCCAGGCGCCAGACACGTCCTTGCCAAAGGCCCGCCCTGTGATCTGGCCGTCCGGCGTGACATTCACGGTGATGCCAAAGCGGGTCAGATCGCGCCCTTCGATCAGAGAAACGAACCTGTCACGCTCGGTCACCTGATCAAACCCTTCGGCGAGCGCCGGGGTGGTCAGGAAAAAGCTCAGGATAAGGGCAAAGGCGGCACGCATCGGGGTATCACCTGTCATAAGTTAGAAGATACTCTATGTACGCGTCCGCGTGGCCTTTGGATCAGTTTTCGCTCAGCCCCAGCACGTCCAGCATGTCATATTCGCCCGGCTTGCGATCCTGTCCCCAAAGCGCGGCCTTGAGGGCGCCGCGGGCAAACACCGCACGGTCGGTAGCGATATGGCGCAAGATGATCCGCTCGCCGGTGGCGGCAAAGATCACGTCATGTTCGCCGACGATATCGCCGCCGCGAATGGCCGAAAATCCGATATGGCCGCGTTCGCGTTTGCCGGTTATCCCATCGCGGCCCCGGTCAGACACATTATCGAGCGCCACGCCGCGCCCCTCGGCTGCGGCTTCGCCAAGCATCAGGGCCGTGCCCGACGGCGCATCGACCTTCTGATTGTGATGCGCCTCGACGATCTCGATATCGAAATCCTCATCCAGGGCGGCAGCAACCCGTTTGGTCAGCTGCGTCAGAAGGTTGACCCCAAGGCTCATATTGCCCGCCCGCACCACCACCGCATGGCGCGCGGCGGCGTTTAGATGCTTAAGGTCGGCCTGGCTCAGGCCAGTGGTGCCAATCACATGCACGCAGCGGGCCTGGGCGCAGAGCGTTGCAAACTCGGTTGTTGCGGCAGGGGCCGTGAAATCAATCACCGCCTGCGCCTGCGCGATCACCTCAAGCGGGTCGTCGCTTACGTTCAGGCCGATGTCGGCGCCGCCCATGGCAGCCCCGAGATCGCGGCCGATCCAAGGGTGACCGGGCCGTTCCAGCGCGCCGACAAGCCGGGCGCGACCGCTGTTCAGAACGGTGTGAACAAGCATCTGGCCCATCCGGCCCGAGGCCCCGGTGATCACGATACCCGGCAGATCGGTCATGTCAGAACTCCTTTTCGCGTGGGGCCGTTCTTAGCGTGGGGTGCCGGGCGCAGCAAGTGGTTGGCACCCGTGCCCGTGCACGCAGTGTTGATTGGGGGCCAGCCCCCAAGCCCCCGGAGTATTTGCCGGAACGATGAAAGAGGGCCGCGTGTGGATTTCTCTGCTTGGAAAACGCCGCCCGAGGGATTAAGTGCGAGGCATGGCAAAGAACAAGTTTCATGACGGGCCCGGCCCGTCGCAACGGCAGCTTCGTGTAGGCGAGCTAATTCGGCGGACCCTGTCGGAAGTGCTGTCGCGCGCAGAAATTCATGACCCCGACCTGAACCGGATTTCGGTGACCGTTGGCGAGGTGCGC
>CBDTZA010000526.1:0-1825 GCA_965364785.1 uncultured Roseovarius sp.
TGTGACGCCCAATTGTGCGGCAAGGTCTTCGGCACGATGCAGCGCGCCGTCGCGCAGGAGGGTGATAAGATCAAAGTGTCGCTCAGGCTGGGCCATGCAACTGACATATACTTGTCAGTTGATAGCAGCAAGCAGCGATAACCACAGGATTTGTCAGATGTTTGACATTGCCCCTCGCGTTTGGTGCTTTGCCTGAGCGCGCGGCCTGCGTAGAAGCAAGGCTGACACAGCGCGGCAGAGGTGCGGGCGTTGAAATAGGAGAAATGATATGTTGAATAATATTGGCCTGCCGGGCCTGCTTTTGATTGCGGTTGTGGTTTTGGTTCTGTTCGGGCGTGGCAAGATTTCGAGCCTGATGGGCGAAGTCGGCAAAGGCATCACCAGCTTTAAGAAGGGCATCAACGAGGGCGAAAAAGAGCTGGCTGATCAGGCAGATGTTGTTGAAACCGAAGTGGTTGAGGCCAAGGATGCTGCTGGCGACGACACGACCAAAGACAAGGTCTAAGACCGATGTTTGATCTGGGCTGGACCGAATTATTGGTCATTGGCATTGTGGCCCTGATTGTAGTGGGGCCCAAAGACCTGCCGATCCTGTTTCGCAAGGTCGGGCAGTTTGTCGGCAAGGCCAAAGGCATGGCGCGGGAGTTTTCATCCGCGATGAATGACGCCGCTGATGATAGCGGTATGCGCGAGATGTCCTCATCGCTTAACAAATCGTTGAAAGCAGCGACCAATCCGGTGGGGTCGGCCATGGACGGGGTGAAATCGGCGGCAAAATCGCTGACCGATATCGATCCTGACAGCGAGACCGGCAAATTGGCCGCGAAACGCGCCGAAGACACCAAGAAAATTCAAGCGGCAACTGCGCGCAAAGCCGCAGAACGCAAACAGCGGGAAGCGGCCGAGGCGCTTGCGAAGGCGGACGCGATGGACGCTGATATGAAACCGGCACCGGTTGAGAAGAAACCGGCAAAGGCTCCGGCGGCAAAGAAAACTGTCGCCAAGAAGCCCGCTGCCAAGAAAGCGCCAGCCACAAAGGCTCCGGCCAAAAAGGTTCCCGCCAAGAAGAGTAAAGCATGAGTTCCTCGGACGATATTGATGAAAGTGCCGCACCGCTGATCGAGCATCTGGCAGAGTTGCGCACACGGCTGATCCATTCGGTAATTGCCTTTATCATCGGCATGATCATCTGTTTTACTGTTTGGAATCCGATATTTAACTTTCTGACCAACCCGTTGTGTTCTGCTATGGCAGAGCGCGGGCAGGATGATTGTGGGTTGATCCTGATCAAGCTTCAAGAAGGCTTCTTTGTTGCGATTTCGATCTCGCTTCTGGGTGGATTGATGCTTGGGTTCCCCTACATCAGCTATCAGTTGTGGCGGTTTGTGGCACCGGGTCTTTATAAGAACGAGAAGGGTGCATTCCTGCCGTTTCTGATCGCTTCGCCGGTTATGTTTTTCCTTGGTGCATCCTTTGCGTTTTATGTGGTCACACCCTTGGCGTTCGATTTCTTCCTTGGTTTTCAACAGGCTGGTTCGCTGGTGGGCGAAGGGGACGCGGGGGCCAAGGGCATTGCAGCGATTGCATTCCAAGGTTCCGCACAGGAATATCTGAACCTGACAATCAAATTCATCGTGGCCTTTGGCCTGTGTTTTCAACTGCCTGTGTTGCTGACCCTGATGGGCAAGGCAGGGTTGGTAAGTGCCGAGGGTCTGGGCAATGTGCGCAAATACGCGGTTGTGGCGATTCTGGTACTGGCTGCGCTGGTGACGCCGCCCGATGTGATCACGCAGGTGATCCTGTTTGTGGTAGTTTACGGGCTGTA
>CBDTZA010000527.1:0-1806 GCA_965364785.1 uncultured Roseovarius sp.
GGCTGCCGGATGTGGCGGCAATGATCCGGGCGCTTGGCTTTGTCCAGATTGACACGATCCGCAATGTGACCCGCGCCCATCACCACATTTTATGGAGCCGCGCGCCGCGCTATCGCGAGACGATGCTTTGGCCTCTTTTAGGGCAAAAGCGGCTGCTGTTTGAACATTTCACCCATGATGCCTCGCTTATCCCGATGGAATTTTTGCCGATGTGGCAGGAGCAGTTTCGCCGTCTGGGGCAAAAGGCGGCAAGCAGCGATTGGTATCGTTCTGGTCTGGCGCAGAATGAGGTTCGCGCCATTCGCGGCCGGATCGAGGCCGAGGGGGCGCTCTCGACCCATGCCTTTGACAGCCGCGCCGCCAGTGCTGAGATGTGGGCGCGCCCGCCGCATAAAAAGGTGCTGGACCAGATGTGGTATGCGGGTGATCTGGCGACCAGTCACCGTGAGAAATTCATCAAGTTCTATGATCTGGGCGAGCGGGTTTTTCCCGATGTGGCGGGTAATTGCCCGCCTGAGCGGGATCAACTCAGCTGGCTCTGTGATCAGGCGCTTGAGCGGTTGTTGGTTGCCACGCCCGGCGAGGTTCAACGGTTCTGGGGCGTGGCAAGCGGCCCGGAGATGCGCGGCTGGCTTGGTCATCGCCGCCTTGTCGAGGTGTCGGTGACCGGCGCGGATGGCACACGTCAAATGGCCTGGGCCACGCCCGATATTGAGCGGCGTCTGACCGATGTGCCGCCCGTTGCGCGCCGTCTTCGTATTCTCAACCCGTTCGATCCGGCGATCCGTGACCGCAACCGGCTTTTGCGGCTGTTCGGGTTTCATTATCGCAACGAGATGTTCGTGCCGCGCAGTCAGCGGATCTGGGGCTATTACGTCTATCCGCTGCTTGAGGGCGACGGATTTGTCGGTCGGATTGAGCTTAAGGCGGATCGCGCGGCAAACTGGATGGCGGTCACCGGATTCTGGCCCGAGCCCGGTGTGAAATGGGGCTTTGGTCGGCTGGAACGGCTTGACCGGGAGTTGCGCCGCTTTGCCTGGCTGGCTGGGATCACGTCTGTTCGCTGGGACGCGGCGCGCCCTATCTGAGGGCTTTGCGCACAGAGGCTGGCGTGAGTGACCGGGCGGAGAATGGGCCTTGGGCGTCAGCAAGGTTTTGATGGTGACAGCCGTCACAGACTGGTCGGCCTCTGATAAATTGGGAAGCGTCGGTTTTGTGTGCTCTTGTGTCGGCTGGGCTGTGCGCGGTCTTGCAGGATTGGTAAACATCCAGCAACGCATGCACCAAGGGAGTCGCAGCTCATGAAAACCAATGTCAAAGCCCTGGTCGTCGGCGGTGGCGCCGTCGGGACCTCGATTGCCTATCATCTGGCGCGCGCCGGGTGGGATGATGTCATGCTGCTTGAGCGCGACGAGCTGACGAGCGGCAGCACCTGGCATGCGGCCGGCCTTTTGCCGCTGTTCAACATGTCCTATGCAACCACCCATATCCACAAATACTCGGTCGATTTCTACAAGACGCTTGAGCAAGAAACCGGCCTTAACGCGGGCTTTGCCGTGGTCGGCAACCTGCGCATGGCGCAGACCAAAGAGCGGATGGACGAGTATATGCTTTATGCCTCAACCGCCGAAACCTGTGGCGTGCCCTACGAATGGCTGACCCCCGAGGAGATCAAGGCGCGCTGGCCGCTGATCAATACCGACGATCTTGAAGGCGCGATTTATCACAACACCGATGGCTATATTAACCCCGCTGACGTGACCCAGGCGATGGCCAAGGGCGCGCGCCAACGCGGCGTGATGATCG
>CBDTZA010000528.1:0-1790 GCA_965364785.1 uncultured Roseovarius sp.
GGGTTTATCGTCTTCAACTATGCCAACTATCCCAATCTGGCCGATCTCTTTGCCCGCCTCGATGTGCCCGTCGTCAAAAGCAATATGAGCTTTGGTGCCTCGGTTCGCGGTGGGGCGCTTGAATACGGGCTTGCCAGTGCCGGGGCGTTTTTCGCACAGCGCCGCAATGCGCTTAATCCACGGTTTTTGCGGATGCTGCGCGACATCTTTCGCTTTAACGCGCGCGCGCTTGAGCATGCCAATGACCGCAATCTGACCGTTGGTCAGTTTCTGGAAAAGATCGGCACCGGCGATTATTTCCGCGACTACTATCTGCTGCCTCTGTCCGGTGCGATCTGGTCCACCCCGACCGAACAGATCCTCGATTTTCCGGCCCATGCGATGATCCAGTTCTTTGAGAACCACGCCCTGCTGAATTATTCGGGCCAGCATCAGTGGTACACCGTGCAGGGCGGCTCGGTCGCCTATGTCAGCCGTCTGGAACAGGCCATGCGCGCACAAGGCGTCACCCTGCGCGCCGCCACACCAGTGCAGGGCGTGCGCCGGATCAACGACGCCGTTGAAATCCGCGCGCAGGGTGGCGAATGGGAACGCTTTGACGAGGTTATCTTTGCCACCCATTCTGACGATGCCCTGCGCCTTTTGAGTGATGCCAGCAAGACCGAGCGCGCCAATCTTGGCGCTGTTGCCTATCAGCCCAACGATATCATCCTGCATGCCGATACAAGCGTAATGCCCAAGCGGCGCGCGGTCTGGTCGTCGTGGAACTATACCGAAACCGCCAGCAAGCGGGATGGTCAGATCGACCTGACCTATTGGATGAACCGCCTGCAACCGATCCCCGAGGACGATCCGCATTTCGTCACGCTGAACTCAACCCGGCCGATCCGCGAAGAGCTGATCTATGATCAGGTCACCCTGCGCCATCCGGTCTATGACCTGGCGGCGCTGAATGCTCAGGACCGTGTGCGCATGACCAATGGCGCACAAAACACGTGGTTCTGTGGCGCCTGGATGCGGCACGGGTTTCATGAGGATGGCCTTGCCAGCGGACTTGACGTGGCCGAGGCGCTAATTGGTCGCTCTGCGCTCTCGATGGCGGCGGAATGACGGCTGTCGATCATATCGCCGGCCATACCTGGCATGGGCGCAAGGGGGCGGTGGAAAACGCCTTTCGCTATAGCATCGACTATGTGCTGCTTGACGCCGAAGCGCCGCTCAAAGCGCCGCGCCTTTTCGGGCGCAACCGGGGCGGGCTTGCCTCTCTCTGGGACAGCGACCATGGCGGGCCACCCCGGCACGGACAAGGCGCGAAATGGGTGCGCGAGGTGCTGGCGGCCCATGACTTGCCGGCGCCCGCGCGGATCGAGCTGCTGGCGCAACCGCGCATCCTTGGTCATGTGTTCAACCCGGTCGCGTTCTGGATTTGCCGTGATCAACAAGGCGACATTGCGGTGATCATCGCCGAGGTCAGCAACACCTATGGCGAGCGTCACTCCTATCTGTGCCATCGCGATGACCTTGCTCCGATCACCGCCAGCGACCGCCTTCGCGCCAGCAAGGTCTTTTATGTCTCGCCATTCCAGCGCGTTGAGGGCAGCTATGAGTTTCGTTTTGATCTGCGCCCGGATCGGATTGGCATCTGGATTGACTTCACCGGCGGCAATGGCGGGGTGATCGCCACACTGGTGGGGCCGCGCAAACCGCTTAGTAATGCGGGACTGATCCGCGCCATCCTGCGCCGACCGTTCGGGTCACGCCGGGTGCTGGCGCTGATCCATTGGCAGGCG
>CBDTZA010000529.1:0-1787 GCA_965364785.1 uncultured Roseovarius sp.
AGGTATTTCGAGCAATCCACGATCAGGCCGGAATTCACCGTTTGCCCGCATTGCGAGGTGCCCCCGCCGCGCATCGTCAGCGGTATATCGGCCTCGCGCGCGGCCTCGAGGGCTGCGGCCACATCGCGGGCGGTTTTGGCAATCACGACGCCGGCGGGCATGATCTGATAGATCGAGGCATCGGTCGCATAGCGCCCGGCCGAGAACGCGTCAAAGCAGGTTTCACCTTCTATGTCGCGCGACAGCCGCGAGCGTATGTTTTCATCCAGCATGCCGTTCGATCCTACAAAAAACTTTTCGATATTTCTTGACAGAATAATGAATTCATAATTCAATTCAACAAAATTCCCCCGCTTTGGAAAGCGGGCTGCCACGTATCGGGGAGAGGATCATCATGACTGCCGGACGACACTTTTTGCAAATTCCAGGGCCTTCGAATGTGCCGGACCGTATTCTGCGCGCGATGGATTATCCGACAATGGATCATCGTGGCCCGGCCTTTGCCGCTGTTGGCCGCAAGGCGCTTGAGGGAATGAAAACGATCTTCAAGACCGAGGCGCGGGTGGTGATCTATCCGTCCTCGGGCACTGGCGCCTGGGAGGCCGCTTTGGTCAACACCCTGTCGCCCGGTGACACGGTTTTGATGTATGAGACCGGCCATTTTGCGACGCTGTGGAAATCGCTGGCGCAAAAACTTGACCTTAATCCGGTCTTTATCGAAAGCGATTGGCGCGCCGGGGCCGATGCCGCAGCCATTGAAGAACGCCTGCGCGCGGACAAGGCGCATGAGATCAAGGCCGTCTGCGTGGTACACAACGAAACCTCGACCGGCTCTGTCACGCCGGTGGCCGAGGTGCGCCGCGCGATTGATGCCGCCGGTCACCCGGCGCTGCTTATGGCCGATACGATTTCATCGCTGGCCTCGGTCGAGTTCAAGCATGATGAATGGGGTGTCGATGTCACCGTGGCGGGCTCGCAAAAGGGGCTGATGCTGCCGCCGGGCCTGTCGTTCAACGCGATCAGCGACAAGGCGATGAAGGTTTCCGAATCCGCTGGCCTCAGGCGTGCGTATTGGAGCTGGGCGGAAATGGCAGGGCCGAATGACACCGGATATTTCCCCTACACGCCGGCGACCAACCTGCTTTATGGCCTCAATGAAGCGATTGATATGCTGCATGAAGAGGGGCTTGATAACGTCTTTGCCCGCCATCAGCGCCACGCCGCCGCCACCCGCGCCGCGGTTGAGGCCTGGGGGCTTGAGGTGCTGTGTCGCGTGCCCGAGCACCGCTCACCGGTGTTGACGGCGGTGATGGTGCCCGAGGGGCATTCGGCCGATAATTTCCGCGCTGTGACCCTGCGCAATTATGACATGTCGCTTGGCAATGGATTGTCCAAGGTCGCCGACCGGGTGTTCCGCATCGGGCACTTGGGGGACTTCAACGATCTCATGTTGTGTGGCACCCTGTCGGGCGTCGAGATGGGATTGCGCGATGCGGGCATTCCCTATCGCGCCGGGGGCGTTCAGGCAGCGTTTGAGGCGCTGGGGCAAAAATTTGATGCGGCCCGCGCCGCGGCCTGACCCCTAACAGAAACAGTCAACGCGGGAGGAGGAGCCCGCGTTGACGGTAATCGGCAACACCA
The DNA here is from genome assembly GCA_965364785.1 of uncultured Roseovarius sp. Classification (GTDB taxonomy): domain Bacteria; phylum Pseudomonadota; class Alphaproteobacteria; order Rhodobacterales; family Rhodobacteraceae; genus Roseovarius. The sequence goes on from CBDTZA010000529.1 coordinate 1,642, forward strand.
GACGAGACCTAACATCACCACCGCGCGGCACGGACCACAAGAAGGCAAAGCGCCCAACCGCAATGCCCGCGCATCATTCAGAAATCCAGGGAGGATCAAATGAAAAAGACACTTATCGCAACCGCTGTGGCCTCAATTCTTGCCAT
>CBDTZA010000530.1:0-1785 GCA_965364785.1 uncultured Roseovarius sp.
GTCGTGGTGATTTCATCCGCGATCAACCCCGGCAACCCCGAGCTGGACGAGGCCCGCCGCAGGGGTCTTCCGGTGGTGCGCCGTGCCGAAATGCTGGCCGAGCTGATGCGGCTCAAATCCAACGTCGCGGTTGCGGGCACGCATGGCAAGACCACGACCACCACGATGGTGGCGGCCTTGCTCGACCATGGCAAGTTTGACCCCACGGTGATCAACGGAGGTATTATCCACGCCTATGGCAGCAATGCCCGCGTGGGTGAGGGCGAATGGATGGTGGTCGAGGCCGATGAGAGCGACGGCACCTTCAATCGCCTGCCGGCAACCATCGCCATCGTCACCAATATCGACCCAGAGCATATGGAGCATTGGGGCACCGAAGAGGCGCTTCACAAAGGCTTTCTCGATTTCGTTTCGAACATTCCGTTTTACGGGTTGGCGATCTGTTGCACCGATGATGTGGATGTTCAGACGCTGGTCGGCAAGCTTACCGACCGGCGCGTTGTGACCTATGGTTTTAACGCCCAGGCCGATGTGCGCGCGGTCAATCTTAGCTATAAGGCCGGCGTTGCGCATTTCGATATCCTGCTCCAGGCCGAGGGCAAACGGATCGACGGCTGCACGCTGCCGATGCCGGGCGATCATAACGTCAGCAACGCGCTAAGCGCGGTTGCTGTGGCGCGTCATCTGGGCATGAAGGGCGATGAAATTCGCGCCGCACTTGCCGCTTTTGGCGGGGTCAACCGCCGCTTTACCCGTGTGGGTGAGGTGAACGGCGTGACCATCATTGACGATTACGGCCACCACCCGACCGAGATCACCGCCGTGCTGAAGGCCGCGCGCCAGGCCACCGAGGGGCGGATCATCGCCGTGCATCAGCCGCACCGCTATACCCGCCTGCATTCGCTGTTTGATGACTTCTGCGCCTGTTTCAACGAGGCCGATGTGGTTGGCATTACCGATGTATACGCCGCCGGCGAAGACCCGATTGCGGGCGCAAGCCGCGATGATCTTGTGGCTGGCCTTATTCGTCATGGCCACCGCCACGCCCATGCTATCGCAGGCGAGGATGATCTTGAACGCCTTGTGCGCGCCGAGGCAGGGCCCGGTGATATGGTGGTCTGTCTTGGGGCCGGCACGATAAGCGGTTGGGCCAATAACCTGCCGGGACGTCTGAAAGGATAGGCTTGATGCCAGACACCCTGAAACGCCGGATCGGGCCGGGTCTTTTGACCGCCTACGGTATCGGCATCATGGTGGGCGCTGGCATCTATGTTCTGACCGGGGCCGCCGCCGGTGCGGCGGGCATGTGGGCGCCGCTGGCGTTTTTGCTGGCCGCTCTGGTGGCGGTGCCGACGGCCCTGTCATTCTCTGAGCTCTCCGCGCGTATCCCAGAGGCCGCTGGCGACAGCTCTTATGTCGAGGTCGGATTGCAGGCCCATTGGCTGGCGGTTGGCGTCGGCATGATCAACGTCGTGGCGGGCACCGTGGCCGCAGCCGCCGTGTTGCGCGGCGGGGTGGGGTATCTGACCTCGATCATCGATATTCCCTTCGCGGTGGCGGTGATCGGCCTTGGGGTGGCGCTGACCGCCGTGGCGATCATCGGCGTGCTGGAAAGCCTTGCCTTCGCCGCGATCCTGACCGTGATCGAGGTGATCGGCCTGATCCTTGTGATCTGGGCCGGCAGCGTTGCCGCGCCTGTCGCCGACTGGCGGCTGCCCTTGCCGACCCCCGAATGGAACGGCGTGGCGGCGGCGGCGATCTTTGCGGTCTTTGCCTTTATCGGCT
>CBDTZA010000531.1:0-1758 GCA_965364785.1 uncultured Roseovarius sp.
CAGCGTCGATTTACCGGCATTCGGGCGCCCGACCACGGCAATCTGAAGCGGGCGCGCCTTGGTCGGCTTGCGGAAGGTCTGTTCGTCGTCGTCGTCGTCGTCAAGGGCGACATCAACCTCTGGCGTCTCTGACTTGGCGCGCTCTTCAAAGGCATCCGAAAGCGGCATCAGTTGCGAATAAAGATCGTTCAGCCCCTCACCATGCTCGGCCGACAGGCGAATCGGCTCGCCCAGACCAAGGCCATAGGCCTCATTCACGCCGGCATCAGCGGCGGCACCTTCGGCCTTGTTGGCGGCCACGATCACATGCGCCGAGCGTTTGCGCAGGATTTCGGCCAGGGCCTCATCCAGCGCGGTGACCCCGGCGCGCGCATCAATCAGGAACAGGCAGATATCGGCCATATCGACCGCGCGCTCGGTCAGTTTGCGCATTCGGCCCTGCAACGATTCGTCGGTCGCATCTTCAAGGCCGGCGGTGTCGATCACGGTAAAGCGCAGATCGCCCAACCGCGCGGCGCCTTCGCGCAGGTCACGCGTCACGCCCGGCTGATCATCGACCAAGGCCAGACGTTTGCCGACAAGACGGTTGAACAGCGTGGACTTGCCGACATTGGGGCGGCCCACGATGGCGAGGGTAAATGTCATCTCTTATTTTGCTCCGACACGGGATCAAGCCGGTCTGATACAGGATCGCGCGGTCAACGGAAAGCCAGCAATTGGCCCTTTTTTGAAACGACATAAAGCGTGTTGCCCGCAACGACCGGATTGGTGGTCGCGCCACCCGGCAATTCGACCGCTCTGCGCAACAGCCCCGAGGCCGGATCAAAGAACCGCAGCATCCCGTCGCCCGAGGCCAGGATCAGCTGACCACCGGCAATGACGGGGCCGAAATGACCAATGATCTCGGACTGGCGGCGCGGGCGCTTGCTCTTGAACAGCGGCAGTTCATGCCCCCAGATGCGGTGGCCATCTTCGGTTGCCAGACGCACAAGCTCGTTGCGGTCGGTGACCATGAAAATGGAATCGCCTGCCGGCCAGACCCGGTTCAGCGGGCCTTCGGTCGCGGTCCAGATCCGCTCACCATTGCCAAGGTTAAGCGCCACGGTGCGCCCCGAATGGCTTCCGGTATAGACGCGGTCCCCCACGACAACCGGATCGCCGGTGATATCGTCAACCCGCGAGCTGGCAATACCAAGACGCTCGCCCGCGATCTGCGCATCCCAGAGGCGCAACCCGCCCTTGCGGAACGCGCCCTGCACTTCGCCCGCCCCAAAGGCAAAGACCACGTATTTATCGGTGATCGCCGGGGCCGGACCGCCCAGAACGTTGTGGATGTCGGGCGTCGCCGACAGCTGCCAGCGGATGCGCCCGGTATCGGTTTCCAGCGCCCAGGCGACATCATCGCCCGCCACCACATAAACCAGATCGTCAAGCACGGCGGGCGTGCCGGTGCCGGTCGCGCCAAGTTGTTGCTGCCAGATCACAGCGCCGCTGGCGGGATCAATCGCAGTCAAAAGGCCAAAGCCCGACGAAACAAACAGTTTGCCCGCGCCATACGCCAGACCACCGCCGCTGGCGTTGGACGAGCTATCGTTCGGCGGAGTGATATCGGTGGACCACAACAGCGCACCATTGGTCGAAACGGCGCTGATCTGGGCCTGAGCGTCAAGCGTAAAGACGCGACCCTCGGCGACAACCGGATCGGCGGTGATGCGCACACGGTGCCCGTCGCCGGCCCCAATATTCACCGCCCACGCC
>CBDTZA010000532.1:0-1749 GCA_965364785.1 uncultured Roseovarius sp.
CGTGCGCAATGGCGAGGCCGATGCGGTTCTGGCCGACCGCGCGTATCTGCTCCCTATCGCCGAAGAGGATCAGGGTCTTGAGATGCTCGAGCAGATGGAGCTTATCGGTGGTGGCATTGGTCTTGGCATTCGCGAAAGCGATACCGAGCTGAAAACCACGCTTGATGCCGCGATCCAGTCGATGAAAGAAGACGGCACCCTGAACGCCATGATCGACAAATGGGACATCGGCCTGACCTTCTGATCAAGCCCTGTGGCGGGGCCACCCCCGGCCCCGCCCTTCCCAGATAAGGCCAGACGCAATGTTTTCATTCTGCTCTGATCCCGCCGCCCTTGACGGGCTGAATTGGCTGTCGTGTTATCTGACAACGACCAAGCATATGCAGCTGTATTATGCGGTCGGGACGGTCCTGTTGCTGCTGGCGATCACCGCGCCGGCCGCATTGGCCTTTGGCTTTGGCGGGGCCATGGCGGCGCGCTCGCATCTGTTGCCGGTCCGCTGGTTTGGCAAATCCTATATTTCGGTGGTGCGCGGCGTGCCCGACATCGCCTTTTTCCTGTTTTTCGTCATCGCCCTTGATCAGGGCTTTGAATGGATGCGCCATCAGGTGCTGTGCCCCGACTGGGGTCAGCCGGTGCGTCAGGGTAATGATTTCGTGGTCTGTCAGGCGGCCAAGCTGCCGCTCGGGACCTCTCCGCAATGGGTACATGAAACCTATGGGTTTTTCCTTGCGGTTCTGACCTTTGCCATCGTGTTCGGTGCCTTTGCGGCCAATGTTCTGTTTGGTGCCATGCGCGCCGTACCGCGCGCCCAGATGGAAACCGCCGAGGCCTATGGCATGACGCGCCGCCAAAGTTTTTGGCGCATTCTGGTGCCGCAGATGTGGGTCTATGCCTTGCCCGGTCTTAGCAATCTGTGGATGGTGCTGATCAAGGCCACGCCTCTGCTGTTCCTGCTCGGGGTTGAGGATATCGTCTATTGGGCGCGCGAGATGGGCGGCACCGCCAACCCGCGCTTTACCGAATACCCGCATGGCGATTGGCGGATGTGGTATTTTCTGGGGCTGATGGTGTTCTATCTCGGCTTTACCCGCATCTCGGAGGTGTTCCTTGAAAAGCTGATGATGAAACTCAGCCACGGACAGGCCACCACCGGCGGCGAAGCCCAGAGAAAGGCTATCGCATGAGCTGTTTGCAGACCATTCAGGATTACGCGCTGCGCAGCATCGGCATTGGTGAGCGGCTTTTGCCACGCGACAGCTTCACGCTTTGCGACCAGATGACCCTGATCGGGTCTGGCATGATCTGGAACATCTATTTCGGCACGCTCGCGCTTTTGACCGGCTTTGCATTGGCCACCGCCGTGGCGCTTGGCAAGGCCTCGCCCAACCCGCTTTTGCGCAAACCCTCTGAGTGGTTCATCTTTGTGTTTCGCGGCTCACCCCTCTTTATCCAGTTCTTTTTCGCCTATTTCTTCTTCCTCTCGCTCAAGATGGTCAGCCCGTTCTTTGGTGTGCTCACCTCGGCCTGGCTTGGGGCGTTGATCGTGCTGTTTCTCAACACGGCCGCCTATTCCGGCGAGATCTTTTACGGCGCGCTGCGCTCGATCCCCAAGGGCGATGTCGAGGCCGCAGATGCCTATGGCTTTTCGGGCATGGCGCGGTTTCGCCGGATCATCTGGCCAACCATGCTGCGGCTCGCCTGGCCTGCTTATACGAACGAGGCGATCTTTCTGTTTCACGCCACGAC
>CBDTZA010000533.1:0-1748 GCA_965364785.1 uncultured Roseovarius sp.
CGAGGCCGCCGCCGCCCGCGCCGCCGCCGGACAGCGCCTTGGCCTTTTGGATGGCGTGCCGGTGAGTTGGAAAGACCTGTTTGACAGCGCAGGCGTGGCGACCGAGGCGGGCAGTGCCTTGCTTGCGGGCCGGGTGCCCGACAGCGACGCCGAGGTGTTGCGCAATGGCACGGCGGCGGGGCTTGTCTGTCTGGGCAAGACCCATATGAGCGAGCTGGCCTTTTCCGGGCTTGGCCTTAATCCGGTGACGGCGACGCCGCCTTGTGTGAACGACGAAAACGCGGTGCCGGGCGGGTCATCCTCGGGCGCGGCGGCCAGTGTGGCCTTTGATCTTGCGGCCTGTGGGATCGGGTCTGACACCGGCGGATCGGTGCGCATCCCATCGGCTTGGAACGGCCTTGTGGGGCTAAAAACCACCGCCGGGCGGGTGTCGCTCAAAGGGGTCGTGCCGCTCTGTGCCAAGTTTGACACCGTCGGCCCGCTGGCCCGCTCGGTCGAGGATGCGGCGCTTATGCTGGCGGCTCTTGAGGGCGGGAAACCTGCCGATCTGACCGGGGCGCGCCTGAAGGGGCTGCGATTCGCCGCACTTCAGACGGTCGTGCTTGATGACATCCGCCCCGAGCCGGGCGCCGCCTATGAGGCCGCCGTCGCGCGGCTGCGCGAGGCGGGGGCCGTGGTCGACGAGATCGATGCACCCGAGGTCTCCCTTGCGATGCCGCTTTCGGCGGCGCTGTTCACCGGCGAGGCCTATGGCATCTGGCGCGATGTGATCGAGGCCGCGCCGGGCAAGATGTTCGCCCCCATCCTTGAGCGCTTTCGCGGTGGCAAGGCGGTGAGCGCCGCCGATTATGTGGCCGACTGGCGCCTGCTGGACGGGTTGCGCCGCGATTGGGCCGCGCGGGTGGCGGGCTATGATGCGGTGATCATGCCCTCGGCCCCGAACCTGCCGCCCAATGCCGAGCGTCTGATGAGTGATGAGGCTTATTATATCACCGAAAACCTGTTGACCCTGCGCAACACGCGGATCGGCAACCTGATGGGGCTGTGCGCCGTGACATTGCCCACGGGTCGGCCCAGTTGCGGGATCATGTTCTGTGGCAAAGCGTTTCAGGAAGAGCGACTTTTGCGGGTGGTCAAGGCCGCTGAAGACGCCCTGAGCTAAGGCGCGCGGGGCCAGGTGCGGACGCCTCCGGCGGGAGTATTTTTCGGAACAATGAAAGCAGGGTAGGGGGCCATCCCTGCCAAAATGCCACAATTTTTCTGTCAAGGGATTGGTTTTGCTGGACCTGAAGCCGGGGCTTGGGTAGATTCGCTTTTAAATGGGGCGATCACGATCCCAAGTTTTGAGGCAGTATCAAATGTTTCCCGAGCGGTTTTCGAACCTTCCGGCCTATGCGTTTCCGCGCCTGCGGAGCTTGTTGGACGCCCATGCGCCCGGCGGCGAAGTGCTGCATATGACCATTGGTGAGCCCAAGCACGATTTTCCGCGCTGGATTGTCGATATCATCGCAGAGCATGCGGATGGCTTTGGCAATTACCCCGTCAATGAGGGCATGCCCGCGCTGTTAGAGGCGATGAGCGGCTGGATCGGGCGGCGCTATGGCGTTGATTTTGCACCCGATACCCGCGTTATGGCCTTGAACGGCACCCGTGAGGGGCTTTACAATGCGATGATGGCGCTTTGCCCTGAAACCAAAGCGGGCAAGCCCCCTGTGGTTCTGGTGCCAAACCCGTTTTATCAGGTTTAT
>CBDTZA010000534.1:0-1742 GCA_965364785.1 uncultured Roseovarius sp.
CGCTGTGGCGGCGATTGGCCAGACCGATATCAAGCGTCTGATGGCCTATTCATCAATCGCGCATATGGGCTATGCCCTGATGGGGTTGGCCTCGGGCACCGTGTTTGGGGTGCAGGCGATGCTGATCTATATGGCGATCTATGTGACCATGAATATCGGCACCTTTGCCTTTATCCTGTCGATGGAGCGTGATGGTCAGCCGGTGACGGATATTCGCAGCCTGAACATGTATGCCAAGGCCCAGCCGGGGCGGGCACTGGCGATGCTGATCCTGCTGTTCAGCCTTGCAGGCGTGCCGCCGCTTCTTGGCTTTTTCGGCAAGCTTTACGTGTTGCGCGCGGCCTATGAGGGTGGTCTGGCCTGGCTGGCGGTTGCCGGTGTTGTGGCCAGTGTGATCGGCGCCTTCTATTATCTGCGCATCGTGTTTTACATGTATTTCGGCGAAGAGGGCGAGGGTCTGGAAACTGGCCGCTCGCCGGTGCAATGGGCGTTTCTGATGGCCTCGGCGGCGATCATGCTTGTCGGTATCGTCAACATGTTCGGGGTTGAGGCAATCGCACAGGCGGCGGCGGCGACGCTTGTCAACTGACGCGGTGCCTTACCCGGTCTGATCCACATGTGACGCGCCCATTGGGGCGCGTCGCTTTTATTTTGACGCCCGGTGCCCGGGCGCGCGCCTCCGGCGGGAGTATTTTGGAACGATGAAATTGGGGTCTGATGACGGATGGCCCGAGGGCTATGGGCGGCGCGTGTTGGGGTCGGTGGACAGCACCAATGCCGAGGCCGCGCGCATCGCGCCGGGACTTGCCGGGCCGGAATGGATTTTGGCGCTGGAGCAGACCGCCGGGCGCGGGCGGCGCGGGCGTGGGTGGTCCGATCCCAAGGGCAATTTTTCCGCCAGCCTTGTGATGCGTCCCAATGAGACGCCGGACAAGGTGGCGCTGCGGTCGTTTGTGGCCTCGCTGGCGCTGTTTGATGCGCTGGTGGCGGCCACTGGGCGGGCCGAGGCGTTCGCGCTCAAATGGCCAAATGATGTGTTGCTGAATGGCGGCAAGCTGGCCGGGATCCTGCTGGAAAGTGCCGGCAGCGGCGCAGAGCTTAGTCATTTTGCCATCGGCATCGGGGTGAACCTGAAAGCGGCGCCAGAGCCGCAAGAGGTCGAACCCGGCGCGCTGCGCCCCGTATCGCTTTTGTCGGGCACCGGCGTGGCGATCACCCCCGAGGCGTTTCTTGATCTTCTGGCGCCTGCCTATGCGCGCGCCGAGGCGCAGTTTGTCACCTATGGGTTCGAGCCTATACGTAACGCCTGGCTTGCGCGGGCGGCGCGCCTTGGCGAGGGGATCACCGCGCGCACGACCCGCGAAGAGGTCACCGGCACCTTCGAGACGGTGGACGGCGCGGGCAATCTTGTTCTATCAACCCCAGAGGGGCGCCGCGCGATTGCCGCCGCCGAGGTTTTTTTCTAAACGAGGAGGCGCGCGATGCTACTGGCAATTGATTGCGGCAATACCAATACCGTCTTTTCGATCTGGGATGGCGAGACGTTTCTATGCACCCTGCGCACCTCGACCGAGCATCAGCGCACGGCGGATCAGTATTTCGTGTGGTTTTCCACGCTTCTGACCCATTTCGGCATCAAAGCCGATATCCGTTCTGTCATCATCAGCTCGACCGTGCCGCGGGTGGTGTTCAATTTGCGGGTTTTTACGGATCGCTTTTTCAATTGCCGCCCGCTGGTGGTG
>CBDTZA010000535.1:0-1733 GCA_965364785.1 uncultured Roseovarius sp.
GGCAGGCGTTGGAGATCTGCGCACAAACCGATGCGACCGCGGCCGCCCGCCTGCGCGTCACGGCCCAGACGATTGCCGCCACCTCGACAAGTGACGAGCCCGCATCGCGCGCCGAACCTGCGATCCGCGCATGGGCGCGAGACGATACCAGTTGCGCCGCGGCGGTGACCCGTGTCGACGAGGCCCGTCTGGAACAGTTGCACGTGCTTTTGTCGGCCTGCGGCATTGGCAATGCGGAAATGGCGCGCATTCTTTACGCCAGTGCCATCGGAATGGAAGATTTGCGCGACCGCGACGCAGCGCAGAATTCAGATGCAATCGGCTCGCTTGTCGATCTGGTTCTGGCGCTCCGGTGACCCCATGCGGCTTGCCATTCTTCTGACCGCCCTTTCGATGTTTGGGGCTTGCAAGGACGAAACTGTGACCGGCTATGGCGGGGATGCAACGACCTGGATCCTCAAGAGCATCGACGGACAGCCCTTTAACGCGCGTGCCACATTGGTCTTTCCGCAAGAGGGCAAGATCGCCGGGCAAGCGCCCTGCAACAGCTATGCGGGCGAGCAGACGGCACCCTATCCGTGGTTCGCGACCACCGGCATTGCAGCAACCAAACGCGCCTGTCCCGAGCTTGCGGACGAGACGCGCTATTTTCAGGCTCTGGCGGACATGACCCTTGTCGAAGTGGTGGGAGAAATTCTGATCCTGAGCAATGACACCGGCCCCGAGATGGTGTTTTCACCCGCCAATTGATCGCCACACCCCGCGAGGCGGCCTGTCAGGGCTGACGAGCGCGCCGTGCAAACCGGTCAACAAATCTTTGACGCGCATCCGGCAGCGGCTTGTTGCCCAGCTCAGACGCCAGACGGTTGCGCAGAAAATGCCCGGTCAGCTCAAACCCCTGCAAAATCTCAGCATCCGGCGCCGCCCCCTGCCCCAACATGCAGGGCGGCAGTGGCAACAATCGCTCGGCCCATTCCCCGGCACCGGCGCGCGACACGGCGCGTCCTGTGCGTGGCGACACATAAGACAAATCATTGGCCAGCGGCCCCATCACCGCACAGGCGCGCAGATCAAGGCCAAAGCCCAGATCTTCGAGCAGGGCCAATTCCCATTTGAGATAGGCCAGCGGCCAGATTTCCGGCTGATCCAGAAGATCAAGCAGCGTCTCGGTACGCCGATAAAGCGGCAGGCAGGCCTCGCGCTCGGGCAGGGCAAACAGCAAGAGCGAGGTGACGGCGTTCAGCCCCGCCAGCGAGAGCCTGTCGCCCATCGCCGTGCCCGCACGCGAGCGCAGAGGCTCGACCCGGAAGGTGCCGATGTGATCTTCAAGGCGCGCGCGCCATTCAAGGTCAAGCTGGGCGCCAGGTTGCAGGATCGGGGCCAGCTTGCGCGAGGCGCCACCGCGCACCACGCCCGCGTGACGCCCGCGCTCGGGCGTCAGCACCTCGATGATCGCGGCACTTTCCCCGTGCCTGCGACTTGCCAGCAATATCCCCTGATCGCGCCAGTCCATCACCCGTTCCCTGCCCCCCTGCCCGCGCTATTCCACACCAGACGGCGCGCCCTGCCAAGCCCCTTGGCGTGTCAGTCCGACAGGCCGGGTTCCTCGAGAAGGTGACGCCCCGCCCGATCTTCGACCTCAATCACCCAAACGTCTGGGTCAAACCCGCGCTGGCGGGTGATGGCGGCGTCAACATCGACCTCGTCGCCCTCGGCCAGCACCACCCAGGCCC
>CBDTZA010000536.1:0-1729 GCA_965364785.1 uncultured Roseovarius sp.
AACCACAGCCGGCCAAGCCAGTCTGTCATGGCCTTGCGTGCGGTGCCCTCGTCAAGGCCAAACGGCAAAAGGGCGCGCGGTTTGATGTGGCGGTGGGTGCCGGTATCAATGACCATGGGCGAGGCGCAGAACGGGCATTCCCTGGCATGGGTGGCCTCGTCAAGCTCGACCTGTGCGCCACAGCTTGTGCAGGTGGTGACGCGGGTTTCCTCGATCTCCTGCGCGGGCAGTTGCGCGTTGATCGCGGCCCTGAAATCAAGCTCGCGGATGCCGCCCTGCCATGGACCGCTGGCGTCGATGGCGCAGGTGTCACCGCAGTGATCACAGGTCAGCCGCCCGTTGTCGGGATCGAACCGGTAATCGGCGCCACAGCTTTGACAGGGAAAGCGGTGCTCGCCCAGGTCGGTCTTTGCGGTCCCGTCAGGGGCGGGGGGCGGTGTGATATCTGTCATGGCGCTGCGGGGGCCTTATGGACTGTGACTGAATGCGCGACGCCGCATGGGCTTCAGGCCCCCGGCGGTGGCGGCGGCAGAACAGTAAAGAGCTGTGCAAGCTCGGCCACATCCTCGGCCAGTAACCAGCCATCCTGACCGGGGGTCCAGACATGGGTTTCACGGCTCAGCTTGCCTTCGCGCGCCATCCGCCCCATTGCGGCCTTGGAATAGGGGCCGTGGGTCTCGCCACCTTCGGCGATATGCCAGACATGTTCCACAGGCGGTGGCGGTGGCGGCGTGGGTGAGGCAGGCTGAGACACTGGGCGAGCCTCGGCGCGCGCGCCCCAGGGACCTGCCTCGGTCATCTGCTGGGCCATCGCGATGCCAAGCCCCATACCAAGACCTGCGCCCATGCCACCGCCCCCGGCGGGGTTCTGTGCGGCGGCGGTCATCGCTTCGGCGGCGGAGTATTGCGTGAAGCGGCTGAGATCACCGGCTAGCCCCATCGAGGTGCGCTTGTCCAGCGCCTGTTCCACCGCAGGCGGAAGCGAGATGTTCTCGATATAGAACTCGGGGATGCTCAGGCCATAGTCGGCGACCACGCTGCTGATCTCACTCGCGACAAGCTTGCCCAGATCGCCGGTATTGGCGGCCATGTCGAGCACCGGAATGCCCGCGCCCGCGATGATGCGCGAAAACGCCTGCACGATGATATTGCGGATCTGATAGCTGATTTCATCCATGGTGAATTCGCCATCGGTGCCGACAATCTCGGTCAGGAATTTGGCCGCATCGCTGACCCGCACGGTATAGGTGCCAAAGGCGCGGATGCGGGTCGGGCCGAACTCCGGATCGCGCAGCATGATCGGATTTTTCGTGCCCCATTTCAGGTTATTGAAGCGGGTGGTGTTGACGTAGTAAATCTCGGATTTGAACGGCGAGCGAAAGCCGTGATCCCAATGGTTCAGCGTGGTCAGGATTGGCATGTTGTTGGTCTCTAACATGTAAAGACCGGGGGTGAACACATCGGCCAGTTGGCCCTCATGCACAAACACCGCCGCCTGCCCCTCGCGCACGGTAAGCTTGGCACCATACTTGATCTCATGGCCCTCACGCTCAAACCGCCAGACCATGGTGTCGCGGGTGTCGTCGGTCCAGTGGATGACGTCGATGAACTGACCTGAGAGGAAATCGAAAATAGACATTTGGAAACTCCTGTATCGCGTATTAAACCGGGCCGGCGCTGCGTTCGTCGAGCAGGCGGCGAATGATCGGGCGGGCCTGGTCGGCGGTCA
>CBDTZA010000537.1:0-1715 GCA_965364785.1 uncultured Roseovarius sp.
CAAGCGATACCAACAAAACCGGCCAGACGAAATCGGTCTCGTCGCGATCCTGATGCAACCCCATCCGCGCGTCCGGCGTGTAATAGTTGATCAGACAGCAATCGGGCATCCGCTTGGGGCTGACCAGCGCGCTCCAGATCGCAAGCACGGCGGGCGGGATCGCGGGCCAGGCTTGCCCCTTTGGATGCGCCGCCTCGTAGCGATAGCCGCGCCGGTCCGAGTACCAGCCGTATTTGCCCGCCGATGTCATGCGCACACTCATCGGTTTGCCAGAGGGCGTTCGGGGTGCAAAAAGCGGCGCCTGCGCCACTACATCGCGCAAATTCTGCACCAAAGCCGCCTGCGCGTCTGCATCAAGCCAGCCTTTGTAAATCTCGCACCCCCGCACAATAAGGGTCGGCTCTGTCATAACGATTGCCTCTTTTTTGCCGGACCCGATGCAATTTAGACCAATTTTGCGGAATCCACACCCTTGCACCGCTTGCAGGGTTACATGGGGCTGCCTATATACGCCCAGAAACACGGGGTAAGTCTTGTCTTGCTCTGTCACTCAACCGGGGATCTGATGCCGTAACGGGTCAGGTTACCTCACATCGCCTAAGTATGAAGGGATCGAACAACATGGCCAAAGTTATTGGTATTGACCTTGGAACCACGAACAGCTGCGTCGCCATCATGGATGGCAGCCAGGCTCGTGTGATTGAAAATTCTGAAGGCGCGCGCACCACGCCGTCTATCGTCGCGTTCACCGAAAACGAGCGCCTTGTCGGCCAACCCGCCAAACGGCAGGCCGTGACCAACCCCGAAAACACCGTCTTTGGTGTCAAGCGTATGATCGGCCGTCGCGCCGATGATGCGGACCTGGCCAAGGACAAGAAGAACATGCCGTTCAACGTCATTGATGGCGGCAACGGCGACGCATGGGTCGAGGCGCGCGGCGAAAAATATTCGCCCAGCCAGATTTCGGCCTTCATCCTCGGGAAAATGAAGGAAACCGCCGAGAGCTATCTTGGCGAAGAGGTGACGCAGGCCGTCATCACTGTGCCTGCCTATTTCAACGACGCTCAGCGTCAGGCCACCAAGGACGCAGGCAAAATTGCCGGTCTTGAAGTGCTGCGCATCATCAACGAACCGACCGCTGCCGCGCTTGCCTATGGCCTGGACAAAGAGAACACCCACACCATCGCTGTCTATGACCTTGGCGGCGGTACCTTTGACGTGACCATTCTGGAAATCGACGACGGCCTGTTCGAGGTGAAAGCCACCAATGGCGACACCTTCCTTGGCGGTGAAGATTTCGACATGCGCATCGTCAACTATCTGGCGGGTGAATTCAAAAAAGAACACGGCGTTGACCTGACCAAGGACAAGATGGCCCTGCAGCGCCTGAAAGAGGCCGCTGAGAAAGCCAAGATCGAACTGTCCAGCAGCTCGCAAACCGAGATCAACCAGCCCTTCATCTCGATGGGCGCGGACGGCTCGCCGCTTCACATGGTTGTCAAGATGACCCGTGCCAAGCTTGAAAGTCTGGTTGGCGATCTGATCAAGGCCTCGATGAAGCCCTGCGCCGCAGCGCTGAAAGATGCCGGCATGTCGGCCTCTGAAATCGACGAGATCGTTCTGGTCGGCGGGATGACCCGCATGCCCAAGGTTGTTGAAGAAGTGACCAAGTTCTTCGGCAAAGAGCCGCATAAAGGTGTGAACCCTGACGAAGT
>CBDTZA010000538.1:0-1706 GCA_965364785.1 uncultured Roseovarius sp.
GGGCGGATATTACCCTTGGGATTACCAGCCCCTGCAAAAAGCCAGCGAGCGCTACATGCGCAATCACATGGACCTGAACGTTCTCGAGGAAAACAAGCGTTTCCCTCGGGGCGAATAACGCTTTCATCGTTCCTAAAATACTCAACATCCAACCTTAGACAGGTGCAATGACCTATCCGATCCAAACCAGACCCCGCCCGTTTGCGAAGGCCCGCCGCCCTGGCACGACGCCCACCCACCCACCCCGTCGCGCCAGGGCGGCTGGTGGTGCATGCGGCGCAGAAAGGCAGGGCTGAGATGGAAGCGGATTATGTCATCGTCGGCGCAGGCAGTGCAGGCTGCGCCATGGCCTACCGGCTGTCAGAGGCCGGGCATTCGGTGCTGGTGATCGAGCATGGCGGCACCGATGCGGGGCCGTTCATCCAGATGCCCGGTGCACTCAGCTATCCGATGAACATGGCGCGCTATGACTGGGGCTATCAGAGCGAACCAGAGCCGCATCTGGACAACCGCCGCCTTGCCTGTCCGCGCGGCAAGGTGATTGGGGGTTCGTCAAGCATCAACGGAATGGTTTATGTGCGCGGTCATGCCTGTGATTATGACCATTGGCGCGATCAGGGCGCGAGCGGCTGGGGTTATGCTGACGTGTTGCCCTATTTCAAGCGTATGGAAAGCTGGCATGCGGGCGGGCATGGTGGCGACCCTGCCTGGCGAGGTACTGATGGGCCGCTGCATGTCAGCCGGGGACCGCGTGACAACCCGCTGACGCGGGCCTTTGTCGAGGCTGGTTCTCAGGCCGGATACCAACGTACAGCCGACTATAATGGCGAGCAGCAAGAGGGGGTTGGCCCGTTTGACATGACCGTCTGGCAAGGGCGGCGCTGGTCTGCGGCCAATGCTTATTTGCGCCCCGCTCTGAAGCGGCCCAATTGCGACTTGGTCCGTGCACTGGTCACGCGCGTTGTGATTGAGGACGGGCGCGCGGTTGGTGTCGAGACGCTCCGCAAGGGGCGGCGAGAGGTGGTGCGCGCAAGGGCCGAGGTGATCCTTGCGGCCTCTTCGATCAATTCGCCCAAGCTTTTGATGTTGTCCGGCGTCGGCCCGGGCGCGCATCTGGCCGAGCATGGCATTGCCCTTCAGGCCGACCGCCCGGGTGTCGGGCAAAACCTGCAGGATCATCTGGAACTCTACATTCAGATGGCCGCCAGTCAGCCGGTCAGCCTGTTCAAATACTGGAACCTGTTCGGCAAGGGATTTGTCGGCGCGCGCTGGCTTTTGGGGCGCAAGGGGCTGGGGGCCAGCAACCAGTTTGAAAGCGGCGGCTTCATCCGGTCCGATGCCGGCGTCAATTATCCCGATATCCAGTTTCACTTTTTGCCCATCGCGGTGCGCTATGACGGCAAGGTTGCCGCCGAGGGTCACGGATTTCAGGCCCATGTCGGCCCGATGCGCAGTGCGTCGCGCGGGGCGGTCAGCCTGCGCAGTAATGATCCGTCCGATGCGCCGATGATCCGCTTCAACTATATGAGCGAAGAGAGCGACTGGCTTGATTTTCGCAAATGCATCCGCCTTACCCGCGAGATTTTTGCGCAAGACGCCTTCAAGCCCTTTGTGAAGCATGAGATTCAGCCCGGCGCCGACGTGACCAGCGAGGCCGAGATTGACGCCTTCATTCGCGCACATGCCGAAAGCGCCTATCACCCCTG
>CBDTZA010000539.1:0-1699 GCA_965364785.1 uncultured Roseovarius sp.
GCTATCGGGGCCACGATCCACCAGGTCGCCAAGGAATACGATCTCTGCGTCCGGGCCACCTTCGGCCTCGATCAGCGCCAACGCGGCCTCAAGCAGGGCGTCCTGCCCGTGAATGTCGGGGATGGCGTAAATTGGATGTGTCATGGGGCACAAAAGCCTTGTCGGGTCCGAAATGTCCAGAGGGTTTTAGGGGGCGCCGCCCCCATCGCCGCATGGCGGCGATCCCCCCGGAGTATTTTTGGAACAATGAAAGTCAGGGGTATTGAGGGGCTAGGGAAACGAGCGCCGCCCCGAAAGGCGGCGCAGGTTTGGCATTAGCTGACGTCGAAGTGCAGCTGGCGCATTTGCTGGAACTTGCCAGTCGCAGCAAGCGCCTTGATCGCCGCCTCGGGCACAGGGGCATCGACGTACAAAAGCGCGATCGCCTCACCGCCCGCATCGGCGCGGCCAAGGGTAAAGTTGGCGATGTTGACGCCGTTTTCGCCCATGGTCTGACCCAGAAGGCCGATGATGCCCGGCACGTCCTCATTGGTGGTATAGAGCATATGGCGGCCAATTTCGGCGTCAATATTGATGCCCTTGATCTGAATGAAGCGCGGTTTGCCGTCGCTGAAGACCGTACCACCGATCGAGCGCTCGCGCTTTTCGGTCACCACGGTCACTTTGACATAGCCCTCGAATGCGCCGGATTTATCCTGCTTGGTGGTGCTGATCTTGATGCCGCGCTCTTTGGCGACAACGGGCGCCGAGACCATGTTGACCTCGGGGTTAACCGATTTCATGATCCCCGCCACGGCGGCAGAGTTGAGCGCGCCAAGGTTCATGTCCGAGACGACACCGTCATAGAGGATGTTGATCGCCTTGATCGGCTCGTCGGTCATCTGGCCGATGAAATTACCCAAGTGCTCGGCCAGCTTGATCCAGGGTCCCATGACCTTGGCCTCTTCGGCGGTGACCGAGGGCATGTTGAGGGCGTTGGTCACAGCACCGGTCAGCAGATAGTCCGACATTTGCTCGGCCACTTGCAGGGCGACGTTTTCCTGGGCCTCGCTGGTGGCGGCGCCAAGATGGGGCGTGCAGACCACGTTGGGCAGGCCGAAAAGCGGGTTTTCGGTGGCCGGTTCAACCGCGAAAACATCAAAGGCAGCGCCCGCGATATGGCCGGACTTCAACAGATCTGCCACCGCCTCTTCATCTACCAGACCGCCCCGGGCACAGTTGATGATCCGCACGCCTTTCTTGGTTTTCTCAAGGTTTTCGCGGCTCAGGATGTTGCGGGTCTGATCGGTCAGCGGCACATGCAGGGTGATGAAATCAGCACGCTTCAGCAGGTCGTCAAGCTCTTCGACCTTCTCGACACCCATTTTGTCGGCCTTTTCCTGGCTCAGGAAGGGATCATAGGCCACCACCTTCATCTTGAGGCCTTGGGCGCGATCGCAGACGATTCCGCCGATATTACCCGCGCCGATCACCCCGAGGGTTTTACTGGTCAGTTCGACCCCCATGAATTTGGATTTCTCCCATTTACCGGCATGGGTCGAGACCGAGGCCTCGGGGATCTGACGGGCCACGGCGAACATCATCGCGATGGCATGTTCGGCGGTGGTGATCATGTTGCCAAACGGCGTGTTCATCACGATCACACCCTTTTTCGACGCGGCCTCTTTGTCGATATTGTCGGTGCCGATCCCGGCGCGCG
>CBDTZA010000540.1:0-1693 GCA_965364785.1 uncultured Roseovarius sp.
GGGGGCTGGGGGGCAGACCCCCCAATCTAAACCTCACCTTAAAGCGGGATATTATCGTGCTTTTTCCAAGGGTTGGTCACCTTCTTGTTGCGCAAAGAGGCCAAGGCCCGGCTCACCCGCATCCGCGTGCTGCGCGGCTGGATGACCTCGTCGATGAAGCCGCGTTCGGCGGCGACGAAAGGATTGGCAAACCGATCCTCGTAATCCTTGGTATGCGCCGCGATCTTCTCGGCATCCTTGAGGTCGCCACGATGGATAATCTCGGTCGCCCCGCTGGCGCCCATCACCGCGATTTCGGCGGTCGGCCAAGCATAGTTGAAATCGCCGCGCAGGTGCTTTGACGCCATCACGTCATACGCGCCGCCATAGGCCTTGCGGGTAATCACCGTCACCTTCGGCACCGTCGCCTCGCCGTAAGCAAACAAAAGCTTCGCACCATGCTTGATCACGCCACCATATTCCTGACTTGTCCCCGGCAAAAAGCCCGGCACGTCAACCAGCGTCAGGATCGGAATTTCAAACGCATCGCAGAACCGCACGAACCGCGCCGCCTTGCGCGAGCTGTCGATATCAAGACAACCCGCCAGAACCATCGGCTGATTGGCGACAACGCCGACACTCTGACCTTCCAGCCGGATAAAGCCGGTGATGATATTCTTGGCATAGTCGGCCTGAATCTCATAAAAATCGGCCTCATCGGCGACCTTATGGATCAGTTCCTTCATGTCATAGGGCGTGTTGGTATTGTCGGGGATCAGCGTATCAAGGCTATCTTCAACCCGGCCCGGCTTGTCAAAAAACGGCCGCACGGGCGGCTTTTCGCGGTTGTTGAGCGGCAGGAAATCCACCAGACGGCGCACTTCGGCCAAGGCCTCGACATCGTTCTCAAACGCGCCATCGGCGACACTTGACTTGCGGGTATGGGTGCTGGCCCCGCCCAGTTCTTCGGCCGTGACCACTTCGTTTGTGACCGTCTTGACCACATCGGGCCCGGTCACGAACATGTAAGAGCTGTCACGCACCATAAAGATGAAATCGGTCATCGCAGGCGAATAGACCGCGCCACCGGCACAGGGCCCCATGATCAGGCTGATCTGCGGAATGACGCCGCTGGCCATGATATTGCGCTGAAACACCTCGGCATAGCCGGCAAGGCTGGCCACGCCCTCTTGAATGCGCGCGCCGCCGGAATCGTTGATCCCGATCACAGGCGCGCCGTTCTGCATCGCCATATCCATGATCTTGCAGATTTTCTCGGCATGGGTTTCGGACAGTGACCCGCCAAAGACGGTAAAGTCCTGACTGAACACATAGACCATGCGGCCATTGATCGTGCCCCAGCCGGTGACAACACCGTCGCCGTAAGGCCGATCCTGTTCCATGCCAAAATCGGTGCAGCGATGCGCCTTGAACATGTCAAACTCTTCAAAGCTGTCGTCGTCCAGCAAAAGCTCGATACGTTCGCGCGCTGTCAGCTTACCTTTTGCATGCTGTGCGTCGATCCGGCGCTGTCCACCGCCCTGACGGGCTTCGGCGCGGCGGCCTTCCAATTCCTGAAGGATGTCTTTCATGGCACTCCCCTTGCGATATTGCGCATAGCATAGGGATTTTGCGCCCAAGCACAAAGCAGAATCCCGCAAATTTGCAAAGAGTTGGAAAGCATAAATTGCAAATCTGTAAATTTGCGAATAAT
>CBDTZA010000541.1:0-1693 GCA_965364785.1 uncultured Roseovarius sp.
GACGATTGCGGCGATCTCGACCATCATGATCGGGGTGACCACGGTGATGATGGTGCTGGCGCAGGTCTTTGGGCGCGGCTCTGGTGGCAAGTGATAAACGGCCCTTGAAGGACACAAGATGAAACTGAAGACGATTGAAACCTTCACCAATCAGGCAGTTGGCTTTGTCCGGGTCACGGCCGAGGATGGCGCCCAAGGCTGGGGGCAGGTGTCGACCTATCATTCCGACATCACCTGTCAGGTGCTGCACCGTCAGGTCGCGCCCTGGACATTGGGGCAAGACACCACCGACCTTGACGACCTTCTCGATATCGTCGCCGAGCGCGAGCATAAATTTCCCGGTTCTTACCTGCGCCGTGCCATGGCCGGGCTTGATACCGCGATCTGGGATTTGCGCGGCAAGCTGGCGGGCAAGCCGGTGGCGGAACTTTTGGGCGGCTCGCCGGGTCTTATCCGCGCCTATGCATCCTCGATGAAGCGCGACATCACCCCGGCGGATGAGGCCGCGCGCCTCAAGCATCTGCGCGACACGCAGGGCTTTGATGCCTTCAAGGTCCGCGCCGGGGCAGAGGTGGGGCGCAACGTGGATGAATGGCCCGGCCGCACCGAAGAGATCATCCCGACCATGCGCCGCGAGCTTGGCGATGGCGTGGACCTGCTGATTGACGCCAATAGCTGTTATTCCCCCGAGCGCGCGATCGAGGTGGGGCATATGCTTCAGAATCACGGCTTTTGCCATTACGAGGAGCCCTGTCCCTATTGGGAGCTTGAGCAAACCAAACAAGTCACTGACGCCCTTGATATCGATGTGACGGGGGGCGAGCAGGATTGCGATCTTCCGACCTGGAAGCGGATGATCGACATGCGCGCGGTCGATATCGTGCAGCCCGATATCCTCTATCTTGGGGGGATTTGCAGGACCTTGCGGGTGGTCGAAATGGCACGTGCCGCCGGGCTGCCTGTTACCCCGCATTGCGCGAACTGGTCGCTGGTGACGCTCTTCACGATGCACCTTTTGCGCGCGATCCCGAATGCGGGAAAGTATCTTGAGTTCTCGATCGAAGGGGCCGATTATTACCCGTGGCAGGACGGCCTTTATGTACGCTCGCCCTATGACATTGAGGATGGTCATGCCCGCGTCACCGACGCCCCCGGCTGGGGTGTCGAGATCAATCCCGAGTGGCTGGCGAAATCCACCTATCAGATCAGTGAATTGCCCTAAGGTTTGGCGGGGCCGATGCGAGATAGCCAACCCAAACCTGCATTCACGGACCAAAGCGGAGATCTGTGAGCAGCTCAGCACCCCCGCCAAACTGATGGTCGTTGAGCCGTCATTTGGCCCTCTCTTGGGGGCCAGTTCAGGACCCGTTGGGCCGTCGCTTCATGGCATCTGCCAGGGCGGACCCAAATGCCCCCTGGCTCTTCGCTTCAGGTGGCGGCGCCGTTCCGGTTTTTGCCACACGGGCCGGTTTTGGTTTTTCAGCCTCGCGCCCACGCGGCGGCGGGCTGGCTTCGCTCTCTTTGCGCATGCTCAGGCCGATGCGCTTGCGCGGTACGTCGACTTCGGTGACGCGCACACGGACCACATCGCCAGCTTTCACCACCTCGTGGGGATCTTTGACAAAACGATCCGCAAGCTGGCTGACATGCACCAGCCCGTCTTGATGCACACCGATATCAACAAAGGCCCCGA
>CBDTZA010000542.1:0-1684 GCA_965364785.1 uncultured Roseovarius sp.
CACCCCGCTGATGGAATCCGAAATGGTCGGCGCGATGACCTGGGTCGAAGATGTCCGCACCTGGGAAGATATCGGTCAGCGCACCTGGGGACGCGCCCTTGCCGGGGCGCTTGGCGACAAGCCCACCGCGATTTATATCGAGCGCAACACCATCCCGGCGATTGTGCGCAACCATCTTGATGACACCTATCCCGGCGTCCCGCTGAAAGATATCTCGCCGGTTCTGGGGGCGATGCGCACCATCAAATCCCCGTTTGAAATTGGCGTGATGAAAGAGGCCGGGCAAATCGCCGGCGCGATGATGGCCGCCGCGCATGACAGCCTGCGCGAAGGCGCGCCGGAATATGAATCCGCCCTCGCAGTGATTGATGCCGGGTCGCGCAAGGCGGCGAGTTTCCTGACCGCCAAAGGCTGGGAGCGGTTCGTCTCACCGATGATCCACAACCTGCAAATCCTGCAAAGTGGGGCGGATGCCTCGATGGTGCATCGCCGCGCCAGCGTCAAACCCTATGAGAAATTCGACCCGGTCTATTTCTGCTTCTGCAACATGGCCCAGTTCAAACAATACAAGCTTGGCTTTGACCGGATGTTTCATATTGGCGACGTGAAAGACAAGGACCGCGAGGTTCAGCTGGCCGCGATTGACGCACAGCAAGCCGCGATTGCCGCAATCCGCCCCGGTGTTGTCGCCGAAGACGTCGCCGCCGCCGCCAACGCCGTCTACCAAGAGCGCGGCTTTGAAACCGGCTATCGCACCGGGCGCTCTATCGGGGTGGCTTATTTGGAGGCGCCGGAATTGAAGGCGGGCGACAAGACCGTGCTTGAGGCCGGAATGACCTTTGCGGTGGATGGTGGCATTTCGGTTGATGGCATCACCGCCGGGCGGATTGGCGATTCAATCGTCGTGACCGAGACCGGGTTTGAGTACATCACCGAGTATCCGCGCGAAATCCTGCTGAGCAAGGCGTGATCCATGGGTGACGACACCGCGAATGTTGCTGTCGCCCAATGCGCTGCAGACCTTGACGGGACCGAGGCCCGCCTAAGCTGGTTGTCAGATACCCTCAGCGCCCGCAACGGCGCGGCGCTTGACCTGATCGTTCTGCCCGAGCTGTTTCAATGCGGCTATAATATCGGCGATCTCGTGGCGACACGCGCTGAGGCTCCGAATGGTGCCTTTGCGCGGGCCATTGCAGAGTTGGCCAGGACCTATGACACCGCCATTCTTTATGGCTATTCCGAGCGTCAGGGCGATCAGCTTTTTAACGCCGCGCAATGCATTGACCGGAGCGGCCAGAGCATCGGGCGGCATCGCAAGCTGTTGCTGCCACCGGGTTTTGAGGGCGATCATTTTACATCTGGGACAGGGTGCGACCTGTTCGAGCTTGGCGGTTTAACGATTGGCATTCTGGTCTGTTACGATGTCGAGTTCCCCGAAAACCTGCGCCATGTGGCGCTTGCGGGGGCCGATATCGTTGCGGTGCCGACCGCCCTTGGCGCAAGCTGGGGCGTTGTGTCAGAAAAGGTTGTGCCCACCCGCGCCTTTGAAAACGGTGTTTACCTTTGTTACGCCAACTATTGCGGAACAGAGGACGGTGCAGGGTATTTCGGCGGAAGCTGTATTGTAGGCCCCGATGGCAAAGATCTTGCCCGTGCCGCACAGGAACCGAGCCTGCTTGAGGCA
>CBDTZA010000543.1:0-1658 GCA_965364785.1 uncultured Roseovarius sp.
CGTGGTGCGTCGGCTTCCGTCATCGCGGGGCTCGGCGTCGATGGTGATCGCCTGCGCCGGGCAGATCGCCTCGCAGAGCTTGCACGCGATGCAGCGCTCTTCGCCATTGGCATAACGGCGCAGCACATGCTCACCGCGAAAGCGCGGGCTGAGCGGGCCTTTTTCATGCGGATAATTCAGCGTGGCCTTAGGCGCGAAAAAGTACTTCAGCCCAAGCCTGAAGCCTTTGATAAAGTCCGACAGCAGGAAATATCCCGCCGCGCGCCCGTAATCTATTTTCGCCATGGATCAGCTCCCAACGTCTTGCAAACGGGTCTTGCCCGCGTTTTCGTGGCCTTTCCACGATGACTCATAATCGCTCTGCAGGGCAAAGTCCGGCAGGTGCGATTGCTTTGTCTTTTCGACCTCGTAATAGAGATAGGTCCGTCCCGGTCCGATCTTGTTCTTCAGGCGAAGCCGGTGCCCGACCTCGGCCGGATCGGCAAACTCGATTTGCTTGTACCCGGCATCCGGCTCGATCGGGATGGCGCGGCAATCAATCACCTCGCAATTGCAGGCCCGCCGCCAGAAAGTCCAGACCAGTTCGGGGTTGAACTGATACATGCCATGCCCGTACCACCCGTTCAGCCCATTGGCCGACACGAACCGCCCGCCGGGCTTGAGCATGCGCAACACGCCCTCTAGCGCCATCGGCACGTTAAAGACATGCTCAATCGTGCCCCCGTCAAAGATCAGGTCAAACTTGTTTTCCAGCTTCCTGACAGGTTTCTTGTTGAGGTCATGGATGATATCCGCACCCTCATAGGCCGAAAAATCCATCGCCTCGATCTCGCCAAATCCAAGGCGGCGCATCAGCGTTTCGCAATAGCCGTCCTCTTGCAGGAAATCAAAGCGCGTGCCTTCAACCCCGTGCCGTTTAAGGGATTTCTCATATTGCTTGCGATATTTGCCCTGGATCTTGAACCCCTGACGGCCAAGCATAAGCGTCCGACCGCCCGGTTGAAACCGGGTGGACAACTCTACCAGCCTGTCAAAAAGAACGTAATCCACACCCACAGGTTTAGCCCCCTATTGCCCAGCGAGCCCAGAACCCGCCAAGGATTTCGAATTTCGCAAGGAACGATACGATCACCACCCAGCCAATGCTCATCGGCAGGAACACTTTCCAACCAATCCGCATCAGCTGATCATAGCGGTAGCGCGGCGTGATCGCCTTGACCATCGCGAAGATGAAGAAGAAAAACGCCATCTTGCCAACCATCCAGAGCACCCCATCGGGAAGCCCCGGAATGGGCGACAGCCAGCCACCAAAGAACAACAGGCTCATCAGGGCGCACATCAGGAAGATGGCGATATATTCGCCCGCCATGAACAACAGGAACGGCGTGCTTGAATATTCGACCTGATAGCCGGCCACCAGCTCCGATTCCGCCTCGGGAAGATCGAACGGCGGGCGGTTGGTTTCGGCCAGGGCGCTGATGAAGAACAGGAAGACCATCGGGAAATGTGGCAGCCAGTACCAGCCGAAAAAGCCATAGCCGGTATCCTGCGCGCGCACGATATCGCCAAAGTTGAGCGAGCCAGTCGAGATGATAATGCCGATGATGATCAGACCGATGTTGACCTCATAGGAAATCATCTGCGCCGCCGAGCGCAAC
>CBDTZA010000544.1:0-1657 GCA_965364785.1 uncultured Roseovarius sp.
TCGGGCAGGGCGGTCATGATCTCGCGCCGCTCTTCGGGGGCCATTTTCGACCAGCGGGTGATTTCATCGATCGTGCGCAGACAGCCGGTGCAAATCCGCGCCTCTGGGTGGACCACGCAGATCTTCACGCAGGGCGAATCGACCTCATTGCGTTTCCACGGGGTTTCATCGGTCAAAGGGCTGCCCTCACATGTCGCAAACGATCCAATACTCCCTGAAGGATATAGGCCGCTGCGATATTGTCGATCACCTGCTTGCGACGCTTTCGGGTCGCATCCGCCTCAAGCAGCGCCCTTTCGGCCGCCACGGTTGATAACCGCTCGTCCCAGAACCCGATCAGCAGCGGCGTCAAGCGCTCCAGATTGCGCGCAAAGGCGCGGGTTGACTGGCATCTCGGCCCTTCCGAGCCATCCATATTGCGCGGCAGGCCAAGGATGATCCCGCCCACCTCGCGGCTTTCGGCAATCTCCAGCAGGCGCGCGGCATCAAGGCCGAATTTCTTGCGTTGGATCGTTTCATGCGGGCTCGCGACCGACAAAAGCCGGTCCGAGATTGCCACACCGATGGTTTTTTCCCCAAGGTCCAGCCCCAAAAGCGGGCGCCCGGGCGTCAGGCCCGCACCAAAGGTCTCGATATCCTCGATGATCATTCGGCGATTCCTGCATTGGTCGCGGCGGCGCGCAGTGTATCAAGCATCGCGGGGTTGGCGGCAAACACCACCTGTGCCTCGGTCCAGACCTGGCGCGCTTTGTCGATCTCGCCCAGCACGCCGTAAGCGTTGATCAGCCGCGCCCATTCCTCGGCACTGCCGCCGGTTGTCGACAGACGCTCGGCCAGCCCGGTAACCATGGTGCGGATCATGTCCTGGCGATCCTCGGGGCTCATCTCGGCGGCGGTGTTCATGTCCTCACTGGTCGGCCCGCGCAGGCCGCCCACGGGGGGCAAGGTGTATTTCACGCCGGCGCGCGCCGCGAGGTCTTCGATCTGGGCGCGGATCGGCGCGGCCCATGGCGCGTCGGCTGTGCTTTCCTCCAGCAGCGCCTCCCAGGTGCGAAAGGCGCCATCGGGGCGGTCGACCTGAAGAAGATAGAGCCCGAGATAGAACCGCGCACTGGGTTCGCGCGGATCAAGCCGAAGCGCCTCGCGCAGGGCGGATTCCGCCTCGGCCGAGACATAGCCCGCACCGGCATTGATCATCAGATCGGCCAGCATTGCGTGATCGGTGGCACTGGCGGCGTCGCCCCTGAGCGCGATCAGCTGTTGCTGGGCGCGGCGGGCGGCGGACATATTGCCAAGCGCCGCCTCGCTGCGGACCAGAAATTGCAGGCCTTGCTGATCCTCGGGGCGCTCTTTGACGGTTTTGCGCAGCTGTTCGATCAGGGCGATATAGTCTTTGCTTGTGCCCTCTGGCACAGTGTCTTCGACGGGTCCAAGGCGGGTCTCTGCCGCGTCCTGCGAAAGACGCGCGGCGCGCGCAGCATCTGAGGCCGCAATCCGCTTGGCAATCGGCAAATCGCCATATCCCGGTGCGCCGACCTGTGCATAGATCAACACGCCGCCCCCCGCGATCACCGCAATGATAAGCCCCGCCGCCAGCCATCCCGCCACGCGCGGCTGGCCGCCATCCTCGCCGCCCAACCGCAATTGCGCATCTGCC
>CBDTZA010000545.1:0-1650 GCA_965364785.1 uncultured Roseovarius sp.
ATGTGGCGGCGGTGGTGGCTTTGCTGGCCGATGATCAGTTGGGGCAGGCGCGAGAGCAGAGCGACCTTTCAATCTATCTCGCGGCGTTTGACGCGATGCAGGCCGAGGGCAACAACCGCCTGATTGTCGGGGTGGACGACGCCGACACGGTGGTGGCGACCTATCAACTGACCTTTATCAGCGGGCTGTCGCTTTTGGCGGCACGTCGCGCGCAGGTGGAAAGCGTGCGTATTGCCAGCCCTCTGCGCGGTCATGGGCTTGGCCACCTGATGTTTTCGGACGTCGAGGCGCGCGCGCGCGCTGCCGGTTGCGCGCTTATTCAGCTGACAATGAACCAGACCCGCACCGATAGCCGTCGGTTTTACGAAAGCCTCGGCCTTACCGCCTCGCATTTCGGGTTCAAGCGCGCCCTTGATTAAGCGCCCCGGTTGACAGGCCCGCGCCCGCGCCTGATGCTTGCCAGAAAATGACCGGAGGCCAAAAATGACCCGCAATCCCGATGACCTGAGCGATGTTTACGACGCCAAAAGCCCCGATCAGTCGCGCGCGATCTATAATGATTGGGCGGGTAGCTATGACGCCGACAATCTGGCGCGGGGTTTTCGCTTGCCGTCCCTTGGGGCGGGGCTTTTTGCGCGCCATATGGGGCTAACTGAGGGGTCGGTGCTTGATGCGGCTTGCGGCACCGGGCTTGTTGGGGAAAGCCTTGCGCTTTTGGGCTATGGGCCGATCACCGGCTGCGATCTGTCGCCCGGCATGCTGGCGGCGGCTAAAGGCACCGGCGCGTATGGCAATCTGGTTGAGGCAGATATGGGCGAGGGGGTGCCCTTTGAGGATGATACATTCGCCGGCTTTACCTGCCTTGGCGCCTTTGGCCCCGGTCATGCCCCGCCCGAAAGCCTGATCCACCTGAGCCGCGTTATCCGGTCCGGCGGGATCGGCGTGTTCAACCTTCTGGAGGCCACCTGGAAAGAGCAGGGGTTTCAATCGGTGCTGGAATCGCTCGTCGATAGCGGGCAAATCCAGATCATCCAGCGCTCAGCGCCGTTTTTGCCGTTTCTTCTGGCCGAGCCTGATCTGTGGTCGCGGCTCTACGTGATCCGCCGCAGCTAAGCGCGACATAGATTTTTCGCAGAAAAATCTCGGGTGTGGCACAACCGCTTTTCGCTGGAAAATTCCGACAGCGTCCCATATTCATCCTCAACACATCCCGGATGAGAAGGCCCTTGCAATGAACGATCTCTTCAACAGCTTCATGACCGGCCCCGATGAAAAGGGCCGCTTTGGCGATTTTGGCGGGCGGTTCGTGTCGGAAACGCTGATGCCGCTTATTCTGGAGCTGGAAGAGCAATATGAGCGCGCCAAGACGGATGACGATTTCTGGGCCGAAATGCAGGATCTGTGGACGCATTATGTGGGCCGCCCCAGCCCGCTTTATTATGCCGACCGCCTGACCCAGCATTTTGGCGGGGCCAAGATTTATCTCAAGCGCGACGAGCTGAACCATACCGGCGCGCATAAGATCAACAACGTGCTGGGCCAGATCATTCTGGCCCGCCGCATGGGCAAGAAACGCATCATCGCCGAAACCGGTGCCGGTCAGCATGGCGTCGCCACGGCCACGGTCTGTGCCAAGTTCGGCCTGCAATG
>CBDTZA010000546.1:0-1648 GCA_965364785.1 uncultured Roseovarius sp.
AAACTGGCGGGGTTGGGCGGCGTCAGAAATGGCAAATCCTCTGGCCCGGCCCCCCAGAGCGCCAGTTCAAGCGCCAGCGCGCTAAGGTCGACGGCCTCGATCTCGGCGGGGGGAAAGGGGCGGAGCGCGCCCTCTTCGCCCTTGGTCCAGAGTCGGAAACAGGTGCCCTCGGCGACCCGGCCCGCGCGGCCCGTGCGTTGGGTTGCCTCGGCGCGTGTGACCGGTTCTGTCACCAGCCGCGACATGCCCGATCCGGGATCGAACCGCGCGCGACGAGAGCGGCCGCCATCAACGACCACGCGAATATCCTGAATGGTAAGCGAGGTTTCGGCAATCGCCGTGGCAAGAACCACCTTGCGGCCCTGATCCGAGGGCGCAATCGCGGCCCTCTGCGCGGCAAACTCCATCGCGCCGAAAAGCGGGCGGATCTGGCAATCGGGTGGCAGGCGATCCTTTAAGCGCGCCTCAACCCGGCGGATTTCGCCCTCGCCGGGTAAAAACACCAGAATGCCGCCGGTGGTCGCGCGCGCGACCTGCGCCACAAGATCGGCAAGCGCCTCCTCAAAGCGTTTTCCTTTCGGCAAAGGCCGGTCAAGCCAGCGGGTTTCGACCGGATAACTGCGCCCCTCAGAGGTGATCACCGGCACGTTGCCCATCAGCTCTGCCACGGGTTCGGCATCGAGCGTCGCCGACATCGCCACAAGCATCAGGTCATCGCGCAGCGCGCCGGCTACCTCAAGGCAGAGCGCCAGCCCGAGATCGGCATTGAGCGAGCGTTCGTGGAATTCGTCAAAGATCACCGCACCCACGCCCGAAAGTTCCGGATCGGATTGAATCATCCGGGTCAGGATACCCTCGGTGATCACCTCGATCCGGGTTTGGGGAGACACTTTCGCCTCGCCCCGGATACGATAGCCGACGGTTTCGCCGGGCTGTTCGCCCAAGGTCTGTGCCATCCTCTCGGCGGCGGCCCGCGCGGCAAGGCGACGCGGTTCCAGCATCAAGATCCGTCCCGTGGTCAGACCGGCGCGCAAGATTTCAAGCGGCACGACCGTGGTTTTGCCCGCCCCCGGTGGCGCCTGCAACACCGCGCGCCCACGCGCCCGCAACGCTTCAAGCAGCGGGGCAATCGCATCATGGATAGGCAATTGGGGCGTCATTCCTGCCTTATCGGCCATCGCGGGGCGGATTTCCATAGCTCTCGCATCTGGACAAGCCCGCCCCGCCCAAGGCATGTAAGGCGCACGACAGTCATTACAGAACAGCGGGCCGTGCGCATGGATATTTCAGACCTCAAAGACCAGATCGTTGCCGGTGACCGCCGCGCACTGTCTCGGGCGATCACCCTGATCGAAAGCACGCGCGCCGACCACCGCGAACAGGCGGCGGCCCTGATAGAGGCGCTGAAATCGGCGGGCCGCGAGGCCATTCGGATCGGCCTTTCGGGCACGCCGGGGGTTGGCAAATCCACCTTCATCGAAAGTTTTGGCATGATGTTGACCGCGCAAGGGTTGCGGGTGGCGGTGCTGGCGGTTGACCCAAGCTCGACCCGGTCGGGCGGCTCCATTCTGGGTGACAAGACCCGGATGGACCGGCTAAGTCGCGATCCAAACGCCTTTATCCGCCCTTCGCCAAGCCAAACGCATCT
>CBDTZA010000547.1:0-1636 GCA_965364785.1 uncultured Roseovarius sp.
GCCGCGATGACCGTCACCGCACGGCGGTTCTGGGCATAACAGGCCTCGTTGCTGCAAATCTCGATCGGGCGCTCTTTGCCATAGCTGACCACCTTGAGGCGGTTTGCAGCGACGCCCTGACTTACCAGGTATTCATGCGCTGCGTTGGCACGGCGCGCCCCAAGTGCGAGGTTGTATTCGCGTGTGCCCTGCTCATCGGCATGGCCTTCAATGATGGCGGTATATTCCGGGTTGGACATCAGCCATTGCGCCTGACCGGCAAGGGTCGATTGCGCCTCATTGCCAATCGTGGACTGGTCCACGGCAAACAGAACCCGGTCGCCGACGGTCTGTTGGAAATAGGCCGGCGATCGCGGATCTTGCGCCGACCCCGCCAGCCCGCCGGCATTCGCGCCGCCGTTCAGATCAACCGTGTTGGTGTCGTCAAACCGGTCCGGATTGGTACAGGCCGCCAGAGAAAGCCCTGCACACAGGATAAGTGTTTTGCTCAGATAGGTCATTTTTGCCCCGTTCATTATGTTCATGCCCTTGGCCCCTTTATCACAGCCCGCGCCCCAAGGAAACGCAGGCCGCACGGCTTAATTCTGCAGCGGCGACCACGACGGATCACTTGCCCCGGTCGAGGTCTGCACCTGCTTGAGATTGCGCCCGGTGATATCCACCGAGTAAAGGCTTGCCTGACCCTGCGCACCCTGGGTTTCGCGGGTGAACATGATCACCCGGCCATTCGGGGCCCATGTCGGACCCTCATCCAAGAACGACGCCGTCAACAGGCGCTCTTCGCTGCCGTCGGTGCGCATCACGCCAATATGAAAGCGGCCCTTTGATTGCTTGGTGAACGCGACAAGATCGCCGCGCGGCGACCAGACCGGCGTGCCATAGCGGCCCTGACCAAAACTGATCCGGCGCGCCTCGCCACCGTTGGCCGACATGACGTATAGCTGCGGCGTGCCAGAGCGGTCGCTTTCAAACACGATCTGGCTTCCATCCGGGCTAAAGCTTGGGGCGGTTTCAATCGACGGCGCATTGGTGAGGCGCGCACTTGCGCCGCTGTTGATATCCATCTTGAAAATATCGCTGTTGCCGTTCTGCGTCAGCGAATAAACCGCCGTGTTTCCATCGGGGCCAAAGCGCGGTGCAAAGCTCATGGTGCCGACTTGCGTCTCAAGCGCGCGGCGCCCGACACTGGCCACATCCAGCACATAGATGCGCGGAAAGCCGGATTCATAGCTGGTATAAAGCACCCGGTCGCCGGTGGGCGAAAAGCGCGGGGCGAGAACGATGCTGGCACTGTCGGTCAGATAGCTGACATTGGCACCGTCATAGTCCATAATCGCCAACCGCTTGGCGCGCTTGTCCTTGGGTCCGCTCTCGGCGACAAAGGCCACGCGGCTATCGAAATAGCCGCCCTCGCCAGTGATCCGGGTATAGACCTGATCGGCCACCTTATGGGCCATCCGCCGCCAGCCTTCCTGGGTGCCGACAAGTTGCAGCCCGCTGCCAAGCTCCTGCCCCGAGAAGACATCGTAAATCCGGAACCGCACCACAAGCTTGCCCGCGTTATCCACACTCACCGCGCCGGTGATCAGTGCCTGCGCATTGATCGCCTTCCAGTCGGCATATTGCACCGGGCTTT
>CBDTZA010000548.1:0-1625 GCA_965364785.1 uncultured Roseovarius sp.
TCAAGGCCGAGGCGGCCCAGTCGTGCACCGCGCATGACCTTGATATCATTTCGGGCGCGACCGTGACGGTCATGGTGATCGACGACAGCCTTGTGCGTGGCGGCCTTAAAGTGGCGCGCGCGCTTGGGCTGGGAGGGCTGGCGCCGGTGGTGCAGACTGGCCCGCAGCGTACCCTAAAAGAGGGCGATGGCGAGGTGCGCGACTGGCAGGCCCTGACCGGTGACGGCTCGGTGCGCGGGCTGATGCTGGACATCGGCCAGATCAACAGCGCCTTTGCCGAAACCGGCGATGCCCGCGCCGCCGCACGCCCCGAACCGGGCGCGCCCGGGGATACGTTTATCGACATGCGCGCCGCTCTTGTCAGCGTGCCCACCATCGGCCGCAGCCTGCTGGGCGATGCCGAATATGGCAACCTGAAAAATTGGCTGGACGAGGGTGAGCATGCCATTCTGGTGGCCGGGCGAGGGCATTATTCCTTCAAGGGTTCGGGCTATGTCCGGGGCGGCATCTTTGATCGCATTCAGCTTATTCAGGGCGACCGCTCGGTCCGGTTCTTTGACCGCGATCACCGCCGTCTGGGCGAGGTCGTCGCCGATGGTGCCCCCAGTTTCAAAGAGCTTGACCTTTTCCGCATCCCCGCCGACAGCGGCTTTGACCCGGCAGAGCCGTGGCGGTTGCAACTTTTGGTGCAGCGCGCGGTAGGCGCGGTCGAGAAGACCTTTATCACCTACGATCTGGATTATCGCCTGCCTGAAAGCTATCTCACGCCGCTGGCCCTTGCGCCGCAGATCAACGCGTCGCAGGAAGAAGCCGCCGCCAAGACCGCCCTCTGGAAGCGCATCTGGCATGACAAGCGGGTCGAGATCGCCGTGCTGGGCACACTGCTCAGCGTGTTGACCGTTGCCTTCTTTTTCCAGCTTCAGATCACCCGCCATGCGCGCGCCTATCGCTGGTTCCGCATCGGGTTTCTGACGGTCTCGCTGGTCTTCACCGGCTGGTATGCCAACGCGCAGCTCAGTGTCGTTAACCTGATGGCGCTGGCCGGATCGCTGCGCGGCGGGTTTACCTGGGATGCTTTCCTGATGGATCCGCTGGTGTTCATCCAGTGGTTCGCGGTGGCCGCCGCACTGCTTTTCTGGGGTCGGGGGGCCTATTGCGGCTGGCTCTGCCCGTTTGGGGCCCTGCAAGAGCTGACCAATCGCGTCGCGCGGTTTTTCAAAGTCCCGCAATGGGAGCTGCCCTGGGGCCTGCACGAACGCCTTTGGCCGTTGAAATACATGATCTTTCTGGGGCTCTTCGGCGTCTCGCTGGCCTCGATGCCGATGGCCGAAAAGCTGGCCGAGGTCGAGCCGTTCAAAACCGCGATCATCCTCAAATTCGTGCGCGACTGGCCGTTTGTCGTCTTCGCCGTGACCCTGCTGGTGATCGGGCTTTTTGTGGAACGGTTCTATTGCCGCTACCTCTGCCCGCTGGGCGCGGCGCTGGCGATTCCGGCGCGGATGCGGATGTTCGACTGGCTCAGACGGTATCGCGACTGCGGCAGCCCCTGCCAGACCTGCGCCAATGAATGCCCGGTGCAGGCGATCCACCCCACCGGCGAGATTAACCCGAACGAATGTATCAAC
>CBDTZA010000549.1:0-1599 GCA_965364785.1 uncultured Roseovarius sp.
TCATCAAGCCCATGCTGGCGCCGGGTTTGAGGTTAAGGCCGCCCGTGTCAAAACACACGCCCTTGCCGACAAGGGTCAATTTCGGCCCGTTATCGCCCCACCGCATGTCAATCAGGCGCGGCTCGGTTTCGGCGGCGCGCCCGACGGTGTGGATCAGGGGGAAATTGTACTCTAGCAGGTCGCGCCCGCAAATGGTTTCTATGCTTGCGCCATGTTGCTTGGCAATGGCCGCACAGGCCGCCTCAAGCGCGTCTGGCCCCAGATCAGAGGCGGGCGTATTGATCAGGTCACGCGTCAGGGCCTCGCCTGCGGCAATGACTTCAAGGCGGTCCGCATCAACCCCTTCGGGGGCAATCAGGCGGGCCTTGGCCGGGCTTTGGTCGTGATAGCGCTCAAAGGCGTAATGCGACAACAGCCAGCCAAGTGCCTCGGTCTCGGCCTGATCATCGGGCAGGCCCTCTAGGCGATAGGGGCCTTCAGGCAGGCCAGTGGCGCAACCCGCCAGATGAAACCGGCCGCGCGCGCGTGCGTTCGCGGTGCCATAACCGGCCAGCGCCATCGCTATGGTGCCCGCCTCGCCGGGGATCAAAAGAGTGCGCCCAAGCGCGCCGGTGAAACCTGCGGCACCAACCCATGCCTTGATGCGGTCGGGCCGATCCGCAAGCCATGTTTCCAGTGCATCCTCGGCAATGACATGCAGCGGAATGGCGGAGGCATCATCAGGGGCGAATGTCAGGCTCATTTTGGCGGACCTTTCGGGCAGATATTTGTGCCCAGCCTAGTCGCGATTGCGCCGCCTGCAACCCATCAAATGGGGGCGCTGATCAAAGGGGTATGTCCTGCAGGTCCCAGATTTCGCAAAGCGAGCGTTCACCAATCCGCAAGAGCCGCGCAAAGGTGGCCGCAAGGGCATTGCGATCGCCATGATCGATGCACCCGGTCACATCGCCCGCGACCCGCGCCAAAAGCTGCATCCCGATCTGATCGGCAATCGCGATCAGGCTTCGGGTGCTTTTGCGCATGTCCTCAAGGCGCTCCTCACGGTGGCAGCGTTCAGAATGCGACAGCCGCGCGGCCAGTTCTTCAAGCGCGCGACAGACCACATCTTCGGCATTGGATTCGCCCAGCTGAAGATAAAGCGCCTCTAGCCGGTCGGCATCAAGCCGCACAGTTTCGTCTTGTTTAAGCAAAGTCACCTGTTCCACGTTCTCACCCGAATTCTAAGTTCACAGTAATCCCCACAACTGCGCACATCATTGCACTTTCAGGGTTCCCAAATGGTTTCGGTCGTGGCGATTTATCCCTCGAATTCTATTCGAATCCAGACTATTCAACACCCGAGCGCCCCAAGACCCGGAGAGATCATGGAACACGCCCGCCCTCTGCCCAGCTATCTGGTGCAACGTTTCCACGGCTGGAAAGCCACCGCATATACCGAAAATCAGGCATGGTATCGCCGTCTTGCGACGGATGGCCAGCATCCGCGCGCGATGATGATTTCGTGCTGCGACAGCCGTGTGCATGTCACCTCGATCTTCGGCGCGGATCAGGGCGAGTTCTTTATTCACCGCAATATTGCCAATCTGGTGCCGACGTTCC
>CBDTZA010000550.1:0-1598 GCA_965364785.1 uncultured Roseovarius sp.
CGGCTGGCGGTGGCCGGCTTTGCCAGCATGAATGTGATGCTGTTATCGGTCTCGGTCTGGTCCGGCGCGACGGATGCCACGCGTGACATGTTTCACTGGATTTCGGCGGCGATCACCCTGCCGGCCGTCGCGTTCTCGGGCCAACCGTTTTTCCGCAATGCCTGGGCGGCGCTGTCCAAGGGGCGGCTCAATATGGATGTGCCGATCACCCTGGCGATTGTGCTGGCGATTTTCACATCGCTTTGGGAAACTGTTTTGTCGGGCGAGCATGCCTATTTCGACGCGGCGCTCACGCTGACGTTTTTTCTGTTGGCGGGGCGGTATCTTGATCATCGCACCCGTGCGATTGCCCGCTCTGCCGCCGAAGAACTTACCGCGCTTGAAGTGCCGCGCGCCACCCGTCTGCGCGATCGCGTCGAGGCGCAGGTGAACATTGCCGAATTGCGGGTCGGCGATCTGATCCTTGTGCGTCCGGGCGGGCGAATGCCGGTTGATGGCGAGATCATAAACGGCACCTCGGAAATTGACCGCTCTTTGCTGACTGGCGAAACCCTGCCGGTTTTCGCGGGCGTTGGCCAGGTCGTCTCGGCAGGCGAGGTAAACCTGACCGGCCCGCTGACCATTCGCGCCAGCGCGGTTGGGGCGGATACGTCGCTACACCGGATGGCCGATCTTGTGGCGATCGCAGAATCGGGGCGCTCGCGCTATACCTCGCTGGCGGATAAGGCGGCGAAACTTTATGCGCCGGGGGTGCATATCCTGTCGGCGCTTAGCTTTGCGGGCTGGTATCTTTACACGTGGGACATGCGCACCGCGCTTAATATCGCCGCTGCGGTTCTGATCATCACCTGCCCCTGTGCGCTTGGGCTGGCGGTGCCTGCGGTCACCACGGCCGCCTCGGGGCGATTGTTTCGACGCGGCATGCTGATCAAGCACGAAACCGCGCTGGAGCGGTTGGCCGAGGTCGATACAGTTGTGTTTGACAAGACCGGCACGCTGACCACCGGCACGCCGCAGCTGACCAATCTCGCGGCGCTGCCGCGCGCGGCGGTGGAATGTGCGCTGGCGCTTGCGCAAGGCTCGTCGCACCCGCTGGCCCGCGCGATCACCACTGCGGCGCGCGACGCCGGATTTGCCGCCACTGAGCTAAGCGATGTGACCGAGGTGCCGGGCTATGGCACCCGCGCGCTTTGGCAGGGGCAAGAGGTAAGGCTTGGCCGCGCAAGCTGGACCGGCGCCACGCCTTTGGCCGAGACCGCCAGTTTCCTCAAGATCGGGGATCAGGCGCCGCTGGCCCTTGTCTTTGCCGACAGTCTGCGCCCCGGTGCCGCCGAGGCCGTTGAGGCGCTCAAAGCCAGCGGCAAGACCGTGATCCTGATGTCGGGTGATACCACCCCTGCGGTTGAGGCGCTGGCCGCGCGTCTTGGCATTCCGCAATGGGTGGCCGAGGCCCTGCCAGCCGATAAATCGGCCCGCATTCAGGCGCTCAGCGCCGAGGGTGCGCATGTGCTGATGGTGGGGGATGGGCTTAACGATACGGCGGCGCTGGTGGTGGCGCATGTGTCGATTTCGCCCGCCACTGCGCTTGATGCTGCGCG
>CBDTZA010000551.1:0-1586 GCA_965364785.1 uncultured Roseovarius sp.
TCGGGCCGGGTGCTGGCGGCCATCGCCAACGCCTCGGGTGCCGAATTGGCCTGGACCACCTCGTAATGGGCCGCCGACAGTTTGACCTTGAGGACAATCCTGTTGGTGGCCAGATCGTCGACAATCAGAATTCTATCTGACATGGCAATACGCCTTTCTGACTTGCCCTTTTTACATGCTTCACTATCCATGGCAGAGGTTAAGAAAACCTTTCACAGAATTAACCTGGATGAACATGAAGCAAGAATCCGCCGAGACGATCGCATTGCAGGCTTTGGGCTGGCTGGCCGGGCATGACGAGCTTTTATCTGTGTTTTTAGGGGCAAGTGGCGCCTCAGAGGCCGATTTGCGCGCGCGCGCCACCGAGCCGGAGTTTCTTGGCGCGGTGTTGGACTTCTTAATGATGGACGATGCCTGGGTTATTGAATTCTGCGATACGCAAGGTCTGAGCTATGAAACCCCGATGATGGCCCGCGTGGTTTTGCCCGGCGCAGAACAGATCAACTGGACATGAGCCGCGCCGCGCCAATCCGCCGGGTCGATGGCATCCTGTTTGACAAGGATGGCACGCTTTTTGATTTTCACGCCACCTGGAGTGTCTGGGCCTACGGGGTGATCAGCGATCTGGCCGAAAGCGACGCGGCCCTGATGGAGCGGATCGCAGAGGCGGCCGATTACGATCTGGCGCTGCGCCGGTTTCGCCCGACCAGCCCGATTATTGCAGGCACCAATCGTGAGGCGGCCGAATGTCTGGCACGTGCCTTGCCGCGGCGCGCGGTGGACGAGATCGAGGTGTATCTGATGCACTCTGCGGCCCGCGCCCCGCTGGCCCCTGCCGTGCCGCTGGCGCCTTATCTTGAAGGGCTGACATTGTCCGGTCTGCGGCTTGGCGTGATGACCAACGACACCGAACACGGCGCGCGTGCGCATCTGGCGGCGGCGGGTGTGACCGAGCATTTCCATTTCATAGCGGGGTTTGATTCTGGCTATGGCGCGAAACCGGCGCCGGGGCCGCTTTTGGCCTTTGCCGACGCGATGGGGCTTGATCCGGCCCGCATTGTCATGGTCGGCGACAGCACGCATGACCTTATCGCTGGGCGCGCGGCGGGGATGCAGACCATCGGTGTGCTGACCGGCCCCGCGCAAGCGGCCGACCTTGCCCCTCTGGCGGATGCGGTTCTGCCTGATATCGGACATATCCCCGGCTGGCTTAGGGCATGACACGCCACCCGCTGTTTGGCCTGCTTCTGGCCACGTTCGGCGCGCTGACCCTGACGCCGGATGCTCTTTTCATGCGGCTGTCGGGCATGGGCGGCTATCAGATGGTCGGCTGGCGCGGTCTTTTGATGGGCGCGGTGATGCTGGTGCTCTGGGCGCTGACAAGCAGGACGCGGCGGCGCGATCTTGCGGTGCTGGTTAGTGGTTACGGTGTGGTGATCCTTGTCTGCCAATACTTTAATGCGACGCTGTTCAGCCTTGGCATCGCCCATGCGCCGGTCTCGGTCGTGCTGTTTGCGGTGGCGACGGTGCCGGTCTTTGCCGCGCTGTTCGCCCGCCTGATCCTCAAGGAACCGACGCGCCCGGCC
>CBDTZA010000552.1:0-1586 GCA_965364785.1 uncultured Roseovarius sp.
CGACTATCCGCAATATTACAACCTGTTCTCACGCATCACCGCCGATGCCGGGGTTCGCTCAGTCCGGCACACCAACCGCCGCATGCTTGAAAGCTATCGTGGGGCGGATGGGATCAAGACCGGCTATACCCGCGCGGCGGGCTTTAACCTTGTGGCCAGCGCCGAGCGCGGCAATGAACGAATCATTGCCACCGTCTTTGGTGGTCAATCAACCGCCTCGCGCAATGCCAAAGTGGCCGAACTGCTTGATCTCGGCTTTCAAAATTCGCCAAGCCGGGTTGCCGTGAACCGCCCCGCGCGCCCGCCCTATATGGGCAAGATCGGCGCCGGTCCGGTGATGATCGCCGAAGGACAGGATCGCCCGGCATTGGCCGCCAAAACCGTGCGTCTGGCCAGTGCCGCCGCGGTGCGCAAAAGTCTGCGCCCACAGGCCCGCCCGGCCCCCAAGGCGCCCGTGCTTGTTGCGGTCAAGGAAGATATCGAACGCGCGCTTCTGGCGGCTCAGCAGGTTACCGAGGCCAAGGTGGTTCCCGCAGGCAGCGCGGCCACCGCCCCCAAGGTCACCCCGGATGTACGCCCCGAACCCCGCCCCGAGAATGTCGTGCTGGCCAGTGCGCCCTCTGGCGATCCGATTCAGGAAGTGGTCATGCGCGTCTCGACCTCTGGTGGGCGTCACTGGGGCATCAATGTGGGCCGCTATCCCAGCCAGTATAAGGCGCGCCAGGTCCTGTTGACGACGGCGCTGAATGAGATGACCACACTTGACGGCTCCTTGCGCAAGGTCGTCAAACGCCCGACCGGGTTTGATGCGAACTTTATGGGCCTGACCCGCGAGAGCGCCGATCTGGCCTGTCGCCGGTTGCAGGCGAAAAAGATCACCTGCTTCATGATCGGGCCGGGCTGAGGCCAGGGCCGGATTGGGGGCGCTGCCCGTCGCCATTGTCTCTCGGACCAATGGCGCAACAATGACGACCCTCCGGGATATTTATCGCCAGAAGAAACAGGTGTTGGACGCATGACGCCGGTGCAATCGCGCGGCGCACATGCAAGAGCGCGACAAGCCGACAGGGTCACGGTTTGGGATGGTCATCCCACTCGTCTGACAAAATGCGGCGGCTATCGCCTTCGGGGTCATCATATTGGTTTGACCTGACCGTATAGATGAAGGCCGCAAGCCCCACCCCGCCCAGCACCAGAGAGATCGGGATCAGATAGGTGAGGATATTCATCGTCTCTACCTCAGCCTCAGGGCGTTCAGCGAAACCGTGATCGAGCTAAGCGACATCGCCAGCGCCGCGATAAGCGGCGTCGCCAGTCCCGCCACGGCCAAGGGCACAGCTATCACGTTATAGATCGTGGCAATGCGAAAGTTTTCCCGGATACGTCGGGTGGCCGATTGCGCCGTGTCGCAGGCCGCCGCAATCGGCGTGAGGTCATTGCCCAAGAGCACGATATCGCTGGCCACCCGCGCAGCATCAAGCGCAGTGGCGGGCGAAATCGACACATGCGCCACCGCCAGCGCCGCCGTATCGTTAAGCCCATCCCCCACCATCAGCACATGCGAACCCTTGGCGCTGAGCGCCTGA
>CBDTZA010000553.1:0-1585 GCA_965364785.1 uncultured Roseovarius sp.
CCCGCCGATTACCTTTGCGCGCGAATCAAATCAGATGCCGCGCTGCAGAATGACTGCGGCTCCGGCAAGAACTGTGACACCAGAGCGCCTGAGCCGGCCAAAACATGGGGTGAGGAGTAAATATTTCATATATTTCCGCCCCTTGGACCCGGTGGACCCGGCTTTCTGTTTGGGTTTGTTGGCATTGTGGGTATAGTCGACCAAACTGCCACAACCTGAAAACCAACAAGGCCGGGGGAGAAACCACCGATGATCCGATCGGAACTGATCCAGAAAATCGCCGACGAAAACCCGCATCTCTATCAGCGTGACGTCGAGCGTATCGTAAACACCATTTTCAGCGAGATTACCGACGCCATGGCCGGCGGCAACCGCGTCGAACTGCGCGGTTTTGGTGCTTTTTCGGTCAAACAGCGCGATGCGCGCACCGGACGCAACCCGCGCACCGGCGAAAGCGTGCAAGTCGAAGAAAAGCACGTGCCCTTTTTCAAGACCGGCAAGCTTTTGCGTGACCGGCTGAACGGGAAATAAGTGATGCGTTATATCCGCTATGCCTCGATTGCGATCTTCGCCATCGCCCTTGTTTTGATTGCGCTTGCCAATCGCGCCCCGGTGACGCTTCGGGTGTTGCCGGATGAGATGGCCGGGCTGGCGGCGCTTAATCCGACCTATGAGATGCCTCTGTTTCTGGTGATCTTCATCGGCATTCTGGGCGGTCTGATTGTCGGCTTTGTCTGGGAATGGATCCGCGAGGCCGGCGAACGGTCCGCCGCGGCCCGGCAAGGGCGCGAACTCGCCAGCCTGCGCGCCGAGCTCAAGCGCCTGAAGGGTGAAAAGCATCAGGGCAAGGATGAGGTTCTGGCGCTTCTGGAACAGGCCAGCTAAAAGGTGCCATGCCTGAGAATATCCGCGTCAAAATCTGCGGCCTGACCGCAGCGCAAGATGTTTCTGCCGCTGTTGCGGCGGGGGCGTCTTATGTGGGCTTTGTGTTCTTTGAAAAATCCCCGCGCCATCTGGCGCTGGATCGCGCCGCAGCGCTTGCCCTGCCGGTGCCGCCGGGGGTGGCCAAGGTGGCGCTGACGGTAGACGCGGACGACGCAGAGCTTGACGCGCTGACCGCCGCCGTGCCGCTTGATTTTCTTCAGCTTCACGGGGATGAGACACCCGAGCGGGTACAGTCCGTCAAAGCGCGCTATGGCCTGCCGGTCATCAAGGCGATTGGCGTGGCCGAGGCCGCTGATTTGGCGCAGATTGATATTTATGCCCGCGTTGCCGATCAGCTTTTGATTGATGCCAAACCACCCAAAGGCGCGACCCGTCCGGGGGGCAATGCGCTTGCCTTTGACTGGACGCTGATTGCGGGGCGCCGCTGGTCGGTGCCATGGCTTTTGGCGGGTGGGCTTGTCCCTGACAATGTGGCCGAGGCAATCACCCTGACCGGGGCGCAACAGCTTGATGTCTCATCGGGTGTTGAGAGCGCGCCCGGTGTCAAGGATGCGGGCCTTATCCGCGCCTTTATCGAGGCCGCCAAATGCGATTGACCTTTCGCGATGCGCGCCGCACGGATGTGGCGGCGGTGGTGGCT
>CBDTZA010000554.1:0-1572 GCA_965364785.1 uncultured Roseovarius sp.
CCAGCCCGCGATATAGCCCGCCCCGATCAGCCCGACCTTGATGTCACCGGCCATGATGATGTCCCCTTTTCACTTGTACTCGATGATCCGCATTGCCAGCCCGCGCCATTTGCGCAGGTGATAGGTCAGCATGCCGATCAGATTCGGGAATTTCGATAATGTCAGAAAAACCGCGTGATGCAGCGCCCGTCGCCAGCCCATCCCTTCGCGCCGCAGCCCTTGGGCGGTGCGCAGATAGGACAGCGCATAGACCGCCAGAACCATCGGCAAGAGCGGCCAGAAGATCGCCCCCAAAAGGGCCAGACCCGGAAGGATAGCCCCATAAAGCCAGACCCGGCGGCGTTCGCGGGTGAAATACTCGGGGTGCAGGTCGCCCACCTGTGCAAACCCGTGGCCGGATCGCAGCGCGCGCTGCCACCACTGGCCAAAGCGGGTCATATCGGCGTCGTGGCGCGTCATGCCCAAAGGCAGGCGCACAAGCCGCCAGCCCGCCTTGCGCAGACGGGTGCAAAATTCGTCATCCTCGGCGGCGATCACCGTGGGGTCAAACCCGCCAACGCCCTCAAACGCGGTCGCGCGTACCATCATATCGCCGCCACAGGCCATGATCTCGCCCGCCGGGCGGTGCCATTCGTGATCGCAAAGCGCGTTATAAACGCTGCGCTCTGGGTAAAGTTCCGAGCGCCAGCCGGTGACAAGGCCAAGGTCAGGATCGTCGTCCAACGCGCGCGCCGCCGCCTTGATCCAACCGGGCACGACCGCACAATCGCCATCGACGAATTGCACCACATCGGGCATGTCACCCGCCAGTGCCGCCGCCCCGGCAGAACGCGCCCGCGCCGCCGTAAAGGGCGTGGCGGTGTCAAGTTCAACCACCTCGGCCCCCACCGCACACGCCGCTGCGACGCTGTAATCGGTCGAGCCGCTATCGACATAGATCAGCCGAAGCCCCTGCCCCGAAAGCGACGCCAGACAGCGCTCAAGGCGCGCGCCCTCATTGCGGCCAATAATCACGGCGGCGACAGAGAGGGTCATGCGCCGCGCCCCTCTGGCCGTTTTGTGCGCGGCGGGGTGCCTGTTGCGTAACCACGGAACAACTGCGCCAGCCATGTGCCCTCACTATCCGAGGTAAACTCGGCCAGTACGCGGGCGCGCCCGGCCTCGCCCATGGATGTGCGCAAATCGGCATCGCCAAGGATCTTGGCAAGGGCGGCGCGCAAGGCGACCTCATCGCCCGGCGGCACCAGAAGGCCGCTTTTGCCATGCTCGACAAGCTCTGGCACCCCGGCGATCCGGGTGGTGATCACCGGCAGGCGGGCGGCCATCGCCTCCATCAACACAACCGGCAGGCCTTCGGCAAAGCTCGGCAAGACAAGCGCGGTCGATTGCGCCAAAAGACTGGCCACCTCGGATTGCGAGCGGTAACCTACAAACCTCAGATGCGGGGCAAGGCCCATCGCCTGTGCCATGCGTTCAAGATCGCCGCGTTCCGGCCCATCGCCGACCAGCGTGAGGTGCAGATCGGGATGCTTGAGCAACAGGCCGCGCAGCGCCTCAAACAGCACCGGCACG
>CBDTZA010000555.1:0-1561 GCA_965364785.1 uncultured Roseovarius sp.
CATCGGCAGGCAGGCCAAGGCGGGCCTGTATATCGCGCACCGCCGCGCGGGGGCCGGCCCCCAGGATTCCGTCGATCACCCCCACGTCATAGCCGCGTTTGGCAAGCTTGGCCTGTAGCGCCTTCATTTCATCGCCCGACAGACCCGGATCGGGGTTGCCGGGGTCAAACACCGGCGCACCGGCAAGGCGATTGGCGAAATAGGCGGCGGTCAGCACATAGGTAAAGCTTTGGTTCCACTCGAAATAAACGTCGAAATTGGGATAGGCCAGAAAGGCCGGTCCGCCTTTGCCTTGCGGCAGGATCACGCGGGCGGGCAGGGCGGTGTTGAGTGTGCCATGCCGAGGCGTAACCCCCATGCGCGCCCAGTCCCCGGCGGGGAGGGCGGTATCAAGCCCGCTTTGCGACCAGTCAAAGCCGGCGGGCAAGGCCACCTCTTGCAGCCACGGCTCGCCCTTGCGCCAGCCAAGCCCGCTTAGCATCTTGGCCCCGGACAAAAGCGCATCCGCGGGTGAAGTCTTGAGGCGGACATGACCATCGCCATCGCCGTCAACCCCGTTTTCCAGAATGTCGCGCGGCAGCATCTGCACCATGCCGATTTCGCCGGCCCAGGCCCCGGTTGTGGTGACCGGGTCAAAATCGCCATGCTCAAACAGCTCAAGTGCCGCGAAAATCTGCGGGCGGAACAGCGTCGGGCGGCGGCAATCATGCGCCAGCGTGACAAGCGCGTTCAGCGTGTTGAAATCGCCCTGAAACGCGCCGTAATCGGTCTCGAACGCCCAAAACGCCAGCAAGACACCGGCGTCGATGCCATAGCTGCGCGCGATTCTGTCAAAGCTGGCCTTGTGGCGCGTGGCCATGGTGCGGCCTTTGTTGAGGCGGTCATTGCTGATCAGGCGGCGGGAAAAATCGGTGAACGAAAGCTGAAACACACCCTGACGGCGGTCGGCCTGCAACACCTTGGGGTCCAGACGCGTGCTGGCAAAGAAGCGGGCCACTGTGGCCGGGTCATGACCTTTGGCCATGGCCTCTTGGCGCAGGCCGTCGACAAAGGGTTGAAACCCACCGCCGCACTCTGCGCTTGCCATTGTCCCGCTTGCCAGCCAAAGCGCCAGCGCCGCTGTGATCCCTCGCATGTCTCGTGCCTTTCTGTTCGTCGGTTTAGTGAAACACCAGCGCCAGTATGATCGCCAGCCCCAAGGCCGCCGCCCAGACCCGCCAAAGCGCGCGACAGGCGGCGTCGATCTCGGGCGCGCCGATATCCTTGCGTCCGGCCTCGTTAACATAGGGGAAATCGGTCAGCACGCCATGATAGGTGCGCGGACCCGAAAGGGCCACGCCAAGCGCGCGCGCCATCGCCGCCTCGGGCCAGCCTGCGTTGGGCGAGCGGTGACGCGGGGCCTCAGCAATAATCGCGGGCCAGGCGGGCCAGATTGCGTGGCTGGCCACGATCAACATTGCCGTAAGCCGCGCCGGAACGAGGTTGAGCAGGTCGTCAAACCGCGCCGCGGCCCAGCCGAAGTCGAGGTATTTCTCGGTGCGATAGCCGATC
Organism: uncultured Roseovarius sp.; assembly: GCA_965364785.1. Classification (GTDB taxonomy): domain Bacteria; phylum Pseudomonadota; class Alphaproteobacteria; order Rhodobacterales; family Rhodobacteraceae; genus Roseovarius. Next base: position 1,552 of record CBDTZA010000555.1, read on the forward strand.
ATGCTGTCGG
>CBDTZA010000556.1:0-1559 GCA_965364785.1 uncultured Roseovarius sp.
AAATACGGTAAGGCCAAAGCGCGTAAGAGCTTCCAGTTCTCCAAGCGTTAAGCGACCGGGCCGCGTTTACGTGGCACTCGAATTGGAAAAGCGCAGCTTCGGCTGCGCTTTTTTGGTTTTGGTGGGGCGGGTGCGATTTGGGTTAAGGCACTCCTAGCCGTTGACGCCCAGACCACGCAGATAGGTGGTCAGCCCGGCTTCTAACATCTCTTCGGGGGCCGCGTGATCCGAAAGGCCGGCAGAATTGCGCAGGAACAATTCGACCACGCCGTGGCTCATCGCCCAGATATGCGCGGTCAGCAGGCTGGCGTCGGGGCAACGCTCTGCGGCAATCAACGGGCAAAGCGCGTTACAGGCGCCATGCATCAGGGCGCGGGCGCGCCCGGCGGCCTCGGCCAGATTGGGCGCGCGATTGATGTCGATGCTGCTCTCGAACATGGCGATGTAATGGCCCGGATTGCTTCTGGCAAAGGCAAGATAGGCGCGGGCAAGCGCGTGGATTTGTCCGGCCCCACCGGGCGCCGTGGCGCGCGCCGCCTCGAGCCGGTCGGCAAAGACGACATAGCCCTGGCGCGCCGCCTCGGAAATAAGATCATCGCGCCCGGCGAAATGGCGGTAAACGGCGGCGGGCGTCACGCCGGCACTTTTGGCCGCCTGCGACAGGGTAAACCCCGCCGGGCCCTTGGTCTCGATCAGGCTCAGCGCACCATCGACAAGCGTCTGGCGCAGATTGCCGTGATGATAGCCCTGTTTAGCCATTCCATATCTCTGGCCCGGCGGCGATGGCCGGGTCAAGCGCGCCAACCGCGCGCGCGTCCTTGCGGGCATAGTCAATCGACGTGAGCACGGTGCGGATTGCCGCCAAGCGCGCCCGGCGCTTGTCATCAGAGCGGATCACGGTCCAAGGCGCGTGATCGGTATGGCTTCGGGTCAGGGTCTCGGGGATGGCGGCGCTATAGGCCTCCCATTTCTTGAGGCCCTCAACGTCGATCCAGCTTAGCTTCCATTGCTTGAGCGGATCGCTTTCGCGCCTCAAAAAGCGGCGCATCTGTTCAGCGCGCCCGACATTGAGCCAGAATTTGAAAACATAAATGCCTTCATCCACCAGCATCCGTTCAAAATCAGGGACTTGGGCAAAGAAACGCTCGCGCTGCTCATCCGAGCAAAAGCCGAACACCTTTTCCACCACGGCCCGATTGTACCAGCTTCGGTCATAAAACACGATCTCGCCGGCGCCGGGAAGGTGGTCGATATAGCGCTGGAAATACCATTGCGTTGCCTCGGTATCCGACGGCTTTGGCAGGGCCACAACCCGCGCGCCGCGGGGGTTCAGGTTCTCGCGGAACCGCTTGATCGTGCCGCCCTTGCCGGCCGCATCGCGCCCCTCGAAAACGCAAACGATCCGCGCGCCGCTTTCACGGACCCAGGCCTGAAGCTTGACCAGCTCGATCTGAAGCTTTCCCAGCTCTTTTTCATAGGCCTTGCGCGGCATGCGTTCGGAATACGGAAAATCATGGCCCAGAATATCGCCCTTATCCGCGCGGCGGATTTCGTGGCGG
>CBDTZA010000557.1:0-1547 GCA_965364785.1 uncultured Roseovarius sp.
CAAGGTTCACCTCCATGATCTCCATCGCCTGACCGGCAGATACGGCAACAGCGGCGCGCGTCTTCATCAAGTTCATCCTCCCTCGTATCTTTACGATACAACCTTTTGGCGATTCGCCCCAAAGAACGGTTTTCAAATCACCCTGTTTCTTACTGTGACAATATGTGCCAAGATTGCTCTATCGCTCAGTAGGACCTTAGTCGTAGAGGTTGAAATGAAGTTCTTACCGTACCTTTTAAGCGTTGTTTTTATTGGAGTTTCTCCGCTTTATGCGGCGGGATCGCATGATCCTGACTGGCCCTGCGTTCAGCGCCGAGTTGACACGCTATCGGCCGCCGTGATGTGGCCCTATCAGCCTGAGACACAGGGGGCCAAAGAGAAACCTGCGGCAATCACCGCCGAGCTCGCTCAACTTCTGGCATTGCGCCGAATCGGTCTCGCCGAGGCCGAAAAGGCGATTGATGAGGCCGCGAACGGCACGCCCGCGCTGGATCGCGATGACTATAACGCGATCTTTGCGGATGTGTTTGAGCGCCTGAACCAGCGCCGCAGTCTGTTGATGACCGGCATCACCCGCTATGCCCGAAATCAGGCGCGGATGGCCGATGAGATCGACGCAATACGCAATGAGATTGCCACGCTCACCGCCGCGCAAGAACCCGATTTTGACCGAATCGATCAGATCGAGGCAGACCTTGATTGGCGCGAGCGGGTGTTTCATGATCGCGCACTGTCGCTCACCTATGCCTGCGAGACGCCGGTGCTTTTGGAAAAGCGGCTTTATGCCATCGCCCAGATGCTGGCGGCGCGGATCGACGACTAGGGCGCGGGGCTATTCCCATTCCAACTCGGTAAAGGCCGCTGTCACGTTGCGTGGATGAAACAGATCAAACAGGTGCCAGTTGGCGGCCTCGCCCTGCCCCACCTTTGCCACCGCCTCCGACAGGCGCAGACCATCGGCCACGGCGGTCCGGGTCTCATCGCGCAGGGTTTCAAGGTAACGCCGCAAGGCCTCGCCGCCCTCGGGCCAGCCCATCACCGGCCCGCCATGTCCCGGCACCACGCGGGCGGGGGGCGGTGTGCCCATCGCGTCCAGCACCCGAAGCCAGCCCAACAGGGACCCGTCAAGCGCCGGGCTATGGTCGTCAAACAACAGATCCCCGGCAAAGAGCGTGGCCGTCGCCCTGTCGAACACGGTCAGATCGCTTTCGCTATGCGCGGTTTCCCAAGCCACCAGCGACAGCTGGCGTTCGCCAAGGTCGATCACGTCATTGCCCACAACACCGGTGATCGCCAAAGGCGTGCGGCTTGCGCTAAATCCCGGACCGATCAGGCGGGCAAAATTGCTCTCATAGGTCTCTGCCCGCGCATTGAGCGCCTGGGGCAGTTTGCGATGGCCGACAATCTCGGCGCCCGCCTCGGCAAGGACCGTCGCGCCAAAGACGTGATCGGGGTGCATGTGCGTGAGGATGATATGCGAGATCGGCTTGGGCGTAACAGCGCGCACCGCAAGGTAAACCTCTTCGCCAATCGCGCGGCTGCCGCCC
>CBDTZA010000558.1:0-1542 GCA_965364785.1 uncultured Roseovarius sp.
GCTTACGAAACAAGTGGTCGAGGATTTGCACAGCGAATACGCCGAACAGTTCGCCTCGCTTGGCGTCGGCGCGTTTGATCGCATCACGGCGCTGTTGTGGGATGCGCGTTATAGCCTTTTGACCGTAGCCCTGGCCGGATTTGGCCGCGCCGTGGCCGAGGTTGGCGCGGTGCTTATCGTGGGCGGTAATATCAACCACGTCACCCGCGTGATGACCACCACCATCGCGCTAGAAACCTCGAAGGGAAATCTTGAGCTGGCCCTCGCCCTTGGCCTTTTGCTGTTGTCGATTGCGGTGATCGTGAACGCGGTGGTGATGGCACTTCGGGCCTCTGCGGTGCGGGCGGCCTATGCGTGACATGACCCTTGATATGCCAGACCAGACCAGCACCGCGCCCGCCCTGCTTTCCTGTAAGGGGATGTCTTTTGACGCGGGCGGCAAGCGCTTGATTGAGGATCTGACGCTGGCCATTCACCCCGGACGACGCACCGTGGTGATGGGCCCGAACGGGGCCGGCAAAAGCCTGTTGCTGCGGCTCATGCACGGGCTGATCACGCCGACAACGGGCCACGTTCTGTGGCAGGGTCGCCCGCTTGATCGCGCCGCGCGCGATGCACAGGCGATGGTGTTTCAACGCCCCGTGATGCTGCGCCGGTCGGTTCTGGCCAACCTCAAATTCGCCCTCACCGTGCGCGGCATAACTGGTGCTGCGCGCGCCGCGCAGGCAACTGAGGCGCTGGAAATGGCGCGCCTGAGCGACATGGCACGCCGCCCCGCGCGGGTCTTGTCAGGTGGCGAACAGCAGCGCCTCGCCCTGGCGCGCGCCCTTGTTTGCCAGCCCCGGCTTTTGTTCCTCGATGAACCCACCTCAAGCCTTGATCCCGCCTCGACCCACGCAATCGAGGATCTGATCAATGCCGCCCACTCTCGCGGCGTCAGCATCGTGATGGTCACCCATGACCTTGGACAGGCCCGGCGCATCGGCGACGATGTGATCTTTCTTCAGGACGGGAAAGTGGCCGAGGCCGGCAATCTGCAAAGTGTTCTGACCGCGCCGAAAGCGGCGGCCACCAAGGCCTGGCTGGAAGGCCGCCTTTACACCGCCCCCCAACCTCAAACCCCAACCGATCACGGAGCTTTTCAATGATCAGACGTCATCTTCTTTCACTCGTCACATCCACTCTTCTAACCCTTGGCCTGACCGGAACGGCGCAGGCCGAGGACCGCTTTATCGTGGTCCAATCAACCACCTCGACGCAGAATTCGGGCCTGTTTGATCATATCCTGCCCATGTTTACGGCAAAGACCGGCATCGAGGTGCGTGTGGTCGCCGTTGGCACCGGGCAGGCGATCAAGAACGCCGCCAATGGCGATGGCGATGTCCTGTTCGTCCATGCCAAACCTGCCGAGGAAAAATTCGTTGCCGAGGGCCACGGTCTTGCCCGCTCTGACGTGATGTATAACGACTTTGTCATCGTCGGCCCGCCTGCTGATCCGGCTGGCGTGGTCGGCATGTCCGATGTCGCCGCCGCCATGTCCAA
>CBDTZA010000559.1:0-1542 GCA_965364785.1 uncultured Roseovarius sp.
GGTGCCCTGCATCCGCTGCAATGAGCGGGTCAAGTTCAAGGACCTGTTGCAAACTGCGCGCGATCTTGACGCAGATTGCATGGCCACGGGTCATTATATTCAGCGCAAGACCGGCCCGAACGGCGCGCAATTGCATTGCGCGGCTGATTCGAATCGCGATCAGTCTTACTTTTTGTTCTCAACGACCGCCGAACAGCTCGACTATCTGCGCTTTCCTTTGGGGCATTTACCATCCAAAGACGCCACCCGAGAGCTGGCGACGAAATACGGATTGCAGGTGGCCGACAAGCCCGACAGTCAGGATATCTGCTTTGTGCCCGATGGCAACTATGCCAGCGTGATCGAGAAACTGCGCCCCGGTGCAGTAGAGCCCGGTGAGATCGTGCATGCCGATGGCCGGGTTCTTGGCGAACATGAGGGCGTGATCCACTATACCATCGGTCAGCGCCGCGGTCTTGGCATTGGCGGTCTTGCCGATCCGCTTTATGTGGTCCGCCTCGATGTGGACGCCAAACAGGTCATTGTTGGCCCCAAAGAGATGCTATCGACCCGCAGGGTGCCGTTGCGTGAAATCAACTGGCTGGGAGATGAACCGATGATGTCGCGGCCCGAGTGGCATCTGGCGGTCAAGGTCCGCTCAACCCGGCCGATGCGCGAGGCGATTCTGCGCCCGATCTCGGAAACCGAAGCCGAGGTCGAGTTGCTGGTGCCTGAAGAGGGCGTATCGCCGGGTCAGGCCTGCGTGTTTTACGAACAGGACGGCACGCGCGTGCTTGGCGGGGGCTGGATCTGGCGTGGGAAATGATCGTTCAGGCGCCGGTCTTTGCGGGACCGGCCGGATTTGAGTATTTTTGCCAAGAAGAATCCGGAACGCCGGTTTTGATCAGAGGTCTTTGAACTGAGCCTCTTGGCGGGCGGACCAGCGCACGGTCAGATCAAACCCGTCTTCGGTCTGGGTTTCGGTCTCGACCATATTTTTTTCAAACAGCCAGGCGCGTTTGCGCCCCGCATCAAAGCCAAGGTGCAGGTCCGTGACATGGGTCACGTCGGCCAGCGCTGTGCCAATGGCCTCAATCAGGGCGTCAATGCCCTGGCCGGTGATCGCCGACAGCGCCTGGACATGATCGAGCCGCGCGGCGGTGGTCAGGGTGGCGGCACGGGCGTCGTCATCCAGCCGGTCGATCTTGTTCCAGATTTCGATCTGCGGCGTGGTGTCCTTGACCCCGAGACTGTTGAGGATGGTGGTCACATCCTCGGCCTGGGCCACGGTTTCGGGATGCGAGATGTCGCGCACATGGCAGATAAGATCGGCGGCCAGCACCTCTTCCAGCGTGGCGCGGAACGAGGCAACCAGTTCGGTGGGCAGGTCGCTGATAAAGCCAACCGTGTCCGACATAATCACCTCGGGGCCGCCGCCGGGCAGTTTGATGCGTCGCATGGTCGGGTCAAGCGTGGCAAAGAGCATGTCCTTGACCATCACCTTGGCCCCGGTCAGGCGGTTGAACAGGGTGGATTTACCCGCATTGGTATAGCCGACAAGGG
>CBDTZA010000560.1:0-1524 GCA_965364785.1 uncultured Roseovarius sp.
GCCCAGTTTTCCTTGGCCTCACCCGGCGCAAACCCGGCACGAAGCGCCAGTTGCGGGCGCCCTTCGGTGTTCACGAACAGGCCTTGCTCTTCTGTATAAGCGGCCCCCGGCAGGATCACATCGGCGCGGTGTGCGCCACGATCACCATGGCTGCCCTGATAGATCACAAAGGGACCAGCGGCGATATCGACCTCATCGGCGCCAAGGTTATAGACCACATCGGCGCCCTCGATAGCGGCCTCAAGACCGCCCTCGGTGACCGCGCCCACATCCATCGCGCCAACACGCGCCGCAGCTATGTGCAGCACCAGCATCCGGCCTGACAACGCCTGAGCGGCGGCAAGAACCGCCTCGCCATCGGCCTCGCGCAGCGCGCCCTGCCCGACGATCACGATTGCATCCTCGGGCACCTTCAGCCCGTCAAGCGCGGCCCGGTCGGTGCCGGCGTGGATATAGTCATAGGTCAGGTCGATCTTGGGACCGACCACCGTGACAGTCGCACCATTGATCCATGCCCGGCGCACGCGGGCATTGAGAACCGGCGCCTCGACGGCCGGATCGGTGCCGATCAGCATGAAATTCTTTGCGCTATCAATGTCTTCGATGGTGACATTGCCGACATAGGCGCTTCGGTTACCGATGGGCAAACGGGCCTTGTCGGTGCGGCATTCAACCTGCCCACCCTGCCCCTCGACCAGTTGCTTGAGCGCAAAGGCCGCCTCGACCGGGGCCAGATCACCGACCAGACCGGCCAGCTTTTTGGCGCCCTTGATCGCAGCGGATGCCTTGGCCAATGCCTCACCCCATGTCGCGGGGCGCAGTTTGCCGTTCTCGCGGACATAGGGCTTGTCCAGACGTTGACGGCGCAGCCCGTCCCACACGAAGCGGGTCTTGTCGGAAATCCATTCCTCGTTCACGCCGTCATGGTTGCGCGGCAGGATGCGCATCACTTCACGGCCCTTGCAATCAACCCGGATATTGCTGCCAAGCGCGTCCATCACGTCGATGGTTTCGGTCTTGGTCAGTTCCCACGGGCGGGCGGTAAAGGCATAGGGCTTGCTGACCAGCGCGCCGACCGGGCAGAGATCAATAATATTGCCCTGAAGGTTGCTGTTCAGGGTCTGGCCCAGATAGCTTGTGATCTCGGAATCTTCGCCGCGACCAGTCTGGCCCATCTGCATGATGCCGGCCACCTCAGAGGTGAAGCGCACACAGCGGGTGCAGGAAATGCAGCGCGTCATGTGGGTTTCGACCAGCGGGCCAAGATCAAGATCTTCGCTGGCGCGCTTGGGCTCGCGGTAGCGGCTAAAGTCGACGCCATAGGCCATCGCCTGATCCTGAAGATCGCACTCACCGCCCTGATCGCAGATCGGGCAATCAAGCGGATGGTTGATCAGCAGGAATTCCATCACACCCTCGCGGGCCTTTTTGACCATCGGGCTATTGGTTTTCACTACCGGCGGCTGGCCCTCGGGGCCGGGGCGCAGATCACGCACCTGCATCGCGCAGGAGGCGGCCGGCTTG
>CBDTZA010000561.1:0-1521 GCA_965364785.1 uncultured Roseovarius sp.
AATAGCGCACGCGCCCCCGCCGCGCGGTCGCGGGCAATCCAGGTCGGGCCAAAGGCCGCCGCCAAAAGCGGCTCATCGCCCACATCGGCGGCGGTGTGGCGGTGCGGGTCTACCTCGACCGGGCCGCTCAGGGTGCCACCATGGCCGCGCGACAGGATCACCGGCTCTTTGCCCATCGCATGCAGATAGGACACCACCGCCAGCACGGTTGGGGTCTTGCCGGTGCCGCCGGCGTTGATATTGCCGACGCAGATGACCGGCACCGGCGCACGCCAGCTCTCACCTTGCGCCAGCCTTTGCCGAGTGCCGCGTGCATAAAGCGCGCCGAGCGGTGTCAACAGGCGCGCCTTGAGGCCCGGCCGTTTGGGGGGGCGAAACCAGAATGCGGGTGTTTTCATCGCTTTGCCTCCAACCAATCCAGCCGGTCAAGCAACAGATCAAGGATATTGTCGGTTACCGCCGCTCCCTTCGATGCCACATCCCAGGCCGCATGCGCCATGGCCGCCGCCTGATCGGGGGCAATCAGCCGCTGCACCGCTGCGGTCAATGTGCCGGTGTCGCGCACGATCCGTGCGGCCCCCGCCTCGGCATAGCGCGAATAGCGGTTCAGATAGCGCCCGACATTCGGCCCATAAAGAATGGCCGAGCCATGCGCCGCCGGTTCATTTGGATCGCGGCCATATTGCCCCGACACCAGCGACGAGCCCATGAAGGTGATCGGCGACAGGCGATACCAAAGCCCCATTTCGCCGCGCGTATCGGCCAGAAGGATCTGGGTCGTTTCGGTCGGAAGCTGGCCTTCTGACCAGACCACATAGCGCCAGCCTTGCGCGTCAAGCACCTCGCGGATCGCGGGGCTGTCCTTAAGATCATCCGGCACGATGATCAAAAGGCTGCGATGCGCCAGACGGCTGGTGTCGCGATGCGCGATGAGCAGGGTTTCAAGCTCTGGCACCTGAATCATCGCCGCAAGCCAGATCGGGCGACCGCGCAAGAGCCCGGCAAGCTCTTCGCGCTCGGAGTGGATATAGGGCAGGGCCATCGTGCCTTCTTGAAAGGGGCCGGTCACGGTGATGATGCTGTCGGGCGCACCATAGCGGCGCAGGACGCGCGCGGCGGCCTCGGAGCGGGCCAGGATGGTCACGAACCCGCCCAGAATGGCGCGCGGCATATCCGGGAACCAGCGCCAGGCGGGGCGTTCCAAAAGCGGTTCATCGGCATCCACCAGATAGCGCGGGATTTCGGCCTTATCCGCGCAGATCAGCAAGGCAGGTTTCAAATCGCCCCCAGTCCAGAGCACGATATTGGGTGCCCAATGGCCAAGAAATGCCTCGGCGGCGGGAATCGAATCTTCTGGCAGGGGTTGCCAGATCACCGGCCCCCCGGCCTTGAGCCGCTCGGGCGCGGGCCGCCCGGTGGTGGTCAGCAACATATGTGCGCCCGGGCGCTGTTGCGCCAGACGTTCGGCCAGATGAACAAGGGTATCGGCACGCGCCGCATCGACCGCATGGGCCCAGATCA
>CBDTZA010000562.1:0-1509 GCA_965364785.1 uncultured Roseovarius sp.
CTATCTCTATTGCATCGGCAATCCGCGCACCGATTGGTGCTTCAAGACCGCGCCAGAGCCGGGATTGAACGGGCGCAGCCTTTTGTATCCGCGCGGCAAGGTTCTGGGCGGGTGCAGTTCGATCAACGGCATGCTGTATCTGCGCGGGCAGGCCGCCGATTACGACGGCTGGCGGCAGATGGGCAATACCGGCTGGGGCTGGGATGATGTTCTGCCCTATTTCAAGCGATCCGAGGATTATGTCGATGGCGCGTCTGACCTGCATGGCGAGGGCGGCGAATGGCGGGTCGAGAATCAGCGGCTGCATTGGGATGTTCTGGATCATTGGCGCGATGCGGCGATGGCGGCGGGCCTGCCGCTTAGTCATGATTTCAACACGGGCAACAACGAGGGCGTTGGCTATTTCAAGGTAAACCAGCGTAACGGCTGGCGCATGAACACCGCCAAGGCGTTTTTGCGCGCGGGCAGCGGCCCGGGTCTGAAGGTTGAAACCCAGGCGCATACACAGCGGATTCTGCTGATGGGTGGTCGTGCCGTTGGGGTGGAATATCTGCAAGGCGGCGCGGTGAAAACGGCGCGCACCAAAGGCGAGGTGATCCTGAGTGCCGGCGCGGTCGGCAGCCCGCAGATCCTGCACCTTTCGGGGATCGGTCCGGGGGATGAATTGGGCCAGCATGGCATCGAGGTTCACCACAACGCCCCCGCTATTGGTGGCAACCTTCAGGATCATCTGCAACTGCGCTGTGCCTGGCGTCTGAGCGGGGCGAAAACCCTGAATACCATGACCAATTCGATGCTTGGCAAGATGGCGATCGGTCTCGAATACATGCTTAAGCGCAACGGTCCGATGTCGATGGCGCCGAGTCAGCTTGGAGCTTTTGCAAAATCTCGCCCCGATCTGGCGACGCCTGATCTTGAGTTTCACGTACAGCCGCTGTCGCTTGAGGCCTTTGGTCAGGGCCTGCATGATTTTCCGGGGATGACTGCCAGCGTTTGTAACCTGCGCCCAGAAAGCCGGGGCAGGATATCGCTGGCCTCGGCCAACCCGCAGGACGCCCCGGTGATTGCCCCCAATTACCTATCGACAGAGGGCGACCTTCAGGTCGCGGCGACCTCGATCCGGGTGGCGCGCCACATCATGGATCAGGCCCCGATGCAGCGCTATGCCCCCGATGAGATCAAGCCGGGACTAACGGCGCAAACCGAAGCAGAGCTTATGAGTGCGGCGGGCGATATCGGCACGACGATTTTTCACCCGGTCGGCACCGTTCATATGGGCGCCAATGAGTCTGCGCCACTTGATCCGCGTCTTCGGATGCGCGGGATTGGTGGGTTGCGCGTGGTGGATGCGAGCGTGATGCCGACGATCACCAGCGGCAATACCAACGCGCCGACAATCATGATTGCGGAAAAAGCGGCCGACATGATTTTGGCCGATGCAGGCCCTTAACCCAATCAAAAGCCCCGGTGTTTCCACCGGGGCCCCGACTGGTACGCAAGATCGTGAGT
>CBDTZA010000563.1:0-1501 GCA_965364785.1 uncultured Roseovarius sp.
AGGATCTGGATGAGATTTTGGCCCTGTCGGATGTGATCCATGTGATCTCTGAAGGGCGGCTATCGCCCGAGTTTGCGCGCGGCACCATGACGCCGGCAGAGCTTGGCGTGTGGATGGCGGGCCACGGGTTTGAGCGGGACGGGGTGGCACATGCGTCTTGAACCGATTGCCAATCCAAGCCTTGCGCGCACCATCCTGCCGCCAATGATCGCGATTGCGATGACGGTGGTGATCGCGTCTTTGCTGGCGATGCTGGCCGGGGCCAATCCGTTTTCGGTTTTGGGCCTGATCCTGAAAGGCGCGTTCGGGTCGCAATTCGCGGCGTTAGAGACGCTTAACCGCGCCACGCCGCTTATCTTTACGGGTCTCTCGGTCGCGGTGGCATTTCGCGCGCGGCTCTGGAATATCGGCGCCGAGGCACAGCTTTATGCCGGGGCGCTGATCACCGTGGTGCTTGGCACCGGCGCGTTGCCCTGGGGGGCCGGGGCGCTCTTACCCACGCTTGTGATTGGCGCGATGCTGGCGGGGGCGCTTGTCTTGCTTGTGCCCGCGCTTTTGAAGGTGCGGTTCGGCGTTGATGAGGTGGTCACGACGCTCTTGTTCAACTTTATCTTCCTGCTGTTCGTCTCGATGCTTCTGGAAGGGCCGCTCAAAGACCCGATGGGCATGGGATGGCCCAAATCCGAACGGCTGATCGCCGAGGCGCGCCTGCCGCGGATGATGGAGGGGCTGCGCCTGCACTGGGGGTTCGGGCTTGCGATCATCGCGGCCGCTGTGGTCTGGGTCATTCAACGGCGCACCACCCTTGGATATGAGATGCGCGCCGTCGGTCTTAACCGCGATGCGGCACGCTTTGCCGGTATCCCGGTCAATCGCGTGCTGATCAAAACCGCGCTTTTGTCGGGTGGATTGGCGGCGCTTGCGGGCTTTTCCGAGGTGGCCGGCCTTAAGGGCAGTCTGACCCTCGATCTGAGCCCCGGCTTTGGCTATACCGGCATTATCGTGGCGATGCTGGCGCTGCTTAATCCGCTTGCGGTGGTGGCCGCCGCGCTGTTTGTCGCGGGCATCTTCGTTGGCGCAGACAGCATGAGCCGCGCCGTCGGCGTGCCGACCTATCTTGCCGATATCATGCTGGCGACGGCGCTTTTGCTGATGGTGCTGGCGATATTGCTCACCCGGTTCCGGGTGGTGAGGGAATAGATCATGGATATGCTCGACATCCTTTTATCCGCCAGCTTCTGGGCCGCCGCGATCCGCATCGCGAGCCCGCTTATCTTTGCCACACTGGGCGAGCTGATCTGTGAACGCGCCGGAGTTTTGAACCTCGGGATCGAGGGGATCATGGTCGCGGGCGCCTTTGCCGGCTGGATGGCGGTTTATTCCGGCACGGGCCTTTGGACCGGGGTCATGGTCGCGATGCTGGTGGGGATGATGTTCGGCCTTATCCATAGCGTGCTGACCGTGCCCTTTGGCCTATCGCAACATGTGGTGGGGTTGGGTG